>JBAXBD010001064.1:0-1776 GCA_037142165.1 Schlesneria sp.
CGGACAAAAGCAGCCCATCGCCGCACGCCAATGGCATTCCGGTTTTCTGCCCGGCCAATTTCAGGGAGTCGAATTTCGAGGGACGGGCGACCCTGTTCTGTACGTAGGAAACCCGAAAGGGGTGAACAGTAAACGTCAACGAGATATCGTCGATTCCGTTCAGGCACTGAACGGGCTGGCGAACCAGACGTTCGACGATCCTGAAATCGCCACTCGCGTCAGCCAGTACGAACTGGCGTTTCGCATGCAGTCGAGTGTCCCGGAACTGATGGATGTACGGAACGAGCCTCAACATATTTTTGATCTGTACGGAACCAAAGGTGGCGATGGATCGTTCGCCTCGAACTGCCTGCTGGCACGAAGATTAGCCGAACGAGGAACCCGGTTTATCCAGCTTTACCATCGTGACTGGGACCATCACGGCGCCGTCAAAGAGCATTCGGCAGGAACTGCCAAAGAAGTCGATCAGGGTATCGCAGCCCTGATTGTCGATCTCAAACAGCGTGACATGCTGAAAGACACACTGATTGTCTTCGGATCAGAATTTGGACGAACTCCAATGGCGCAGGGAAACGGTCGCGACCATCATCTGGCCGGCTTCACAATGTGGTTCGCAGGGGGCGGCTTCAAGCCGGGCTTCAGTTACGGGGCTACAGACGAATTCGGTTATCACTCCGTCGAAAACCGAGTCTCCGTCCACGACATTCACGCCACCCTGCTTCACCAATTGGGAATCGACCACAACAAATTCAGCTACAAATTCCAGGGCCTGGACTCCCGCCTGACAGGAGTCGAACCCTGCCGAGTCGTCCACGAATTGCTGACATAGTTCAGATCACTGAACTTGCCAGTCGCCCGACTGACGGGGATACTGTGATGTGGCTAGCAAAGTTGGTTCTCGGTGCCCGAAGGAATATCGAGTTGAGCGCGATCACAACTTATCCCCACATTATTGTCGATGATGACGGAACCGCTCGAATCGGTCACTCGCGGTATAAGGTCGAACATCTTGCCGCCGAGCATTACCATTACGGGTGGACAGCGGAAGAATTGTTGCGGCAGCATCCCGATTTGCGTCCCGAAGAAGTTTACGCGGCGCTGACGTATTTCTACGATCACCATGACGAACTTGTTGCAGCGATCGCGGTTGCGGCCGACAAAGTCAATGTCGCTCGAAGTCAGCAAACGTTATCAAGAGACGAGCTCTTGCGGCGCAAATCAGGTTAACGAACGTGCCGATACCATTTTATATGGATGTGCATGTGCCTGATGCGGTGACAACGGGTCTTCGCCGTCGAAATCTCGACATTCTGACCAGTCAATCAGATGGCACGCGCACGTGGACAGGTCCAATTAATAATTTGGCCTGCCCACATTTCTCCGCCGACGTACTTCGGAGAATGTCGTCGACTTGTTCAAAAGCCTTCAATATGGTCATCGAGCCCAAGTTCTTTCAGGCCGGATCGCGTTTCCGCTGCTTTGGAATCGGCGTGGTCCTTGTCGATTTTGACTTCGAAGCTGACTTCGATTTTCAGGCCCGGTGTGTTGGCGAATTTGCTGAGCACTTTCGTGTAAAAATTCATCCACTTCTGCGACGGGACGACCCCACGCCAACGCAGATATCGATCTGCCGGTAGTAGGGGCGGCGGCGTTATCGGCTCATTCGCAGCGGTGACGCGGACTTCGGCAAACGCCTCGCTTGCGCCAGCTTTCGCATTCACATTGAACAGACCGCCTGTGTCGCCAGCAGTGAATAATCCCTGCGCAGTAATGTTC
>JBAXBD010001065.1:0-1774 GCA_037142165.1 Schlesneria sp.
ACGTCGATGAGCATGCGAGGTCAGCCGATTGTTGTTGCCAAGCAGGCGCTTTTGAAGACGATCGAATCTTTGCCCGAAGCGGTGAAGTTCGACATCATCTTTTTCGACGGAGCGACCGCAACCTGGCAGCCGCGACTTGTTCCTGCCAATGCCGAGGCAAAAATGGAGGCATCTCGAATTATTGCTGACCGGGGGCTGAAGTTAGGAACCGTTTCAAGCGCAGCATTGAATGCCGCATTCGAGCTTGAGCCTGAAGCGATTTACTTTGTTTCCGATGGTGAACCGACTGACGGACAGCCTGCCCAGATCGTGAACTTCGTCAGCCAGTTCAATCGTACCCGTCGTGTCTCGATTCACACGATCGGGGTCGTGACCATACGTAACGGAGGTGCCGGCCTCACGTCGTTCATGCAGCCACTCGCAGACCAGAATTACGGTAAATTCCGGCTGGTAGAGTAACCTTATCGAGCGGCTCGGATTCTTCGTGGGACAGCGGGAAGTTCGGCGGGGAACGGATGAATCTCAGGCCCCACTTCAGGCGTTTCAGCAGTTTCTAAATCGACTGGCAAGGTGGCAGGAGTTTCTTCAATTGAGGCCTGTTGATTTGGGACAACTCGTCGACCTGGTCGACAACTGAGCATCGCAGGAAGCAGGACTAATTCGCCCAGCAGTGATGCTGACATCTGAGCTGCCATCAGGCATCCGAACCGGGCGGTGGGGGCAAAACTGCTGAAGCACAAAGCCAACATTCCCAGTGCCGAAATCAAGGTCGAATCGAGCATCGGTTCGCCCGAATGTTCGAGTGATTGTAATACCGCTTCGGTCGAGCTGGCGCCATTCTTGTACGCCGCCTGATACTTCACCAGGAAGTGGAACGTACAATCGACCGAGATCCCCAGGGCGATGCTGCCAGTCATCATCATTCCGATGTCGACAGGCATTCCAAGAAAACCAACCCCGCCAAAGACCAGCCAGATGGGAATGATGTTTGGAATCATTGCGATCACGCCCGCCACAATGGACCTGAGCGAAAGGATCATGACGATCGAAATCGTCAGACATGCGGCGGTAAAGCTCTGCCAGAAGCCGTCAAAAATCTCCTGCTGAGCGTTCTTGAGCAGCGGGGTCAGCCCGGTGAAATGAACAGGTTCATTCGAAAGTTCTTGCGTTAGCTGATTCAGGACATCGACAGGGCTGAGGTTCGCATCGTGCCGAATTCGAGCGGAAATACGCCACAATCTCTGGCGTCCGGCGATCAGACCCTCTTCTCCCGAATACGATTTGGCGTGGCCGAGGATTCGGGCCGCTTCCATCGTGTTTTCAGGTAACTCTTCAGGAAAGAACGAAGCCAGAGACAACGTGTGCCGGACACCAGGATGTGCTGCGATTCGAGCTTCGATGCCACGTATCTTCTGTAACTGATCCATGAACGCCAGCTTCTCACCACCCAGATCCACGACAGCTTCGATTGAATCGATGTTGGTCAGGTCATGTTCGATACGGTGCAGGTCGGCCAGGATCTTGCTTTTTCGCGGCAGGAATTCTGCAGGATTAATACTCGGTTGCAGCTGCATGATACCGATCGCGGTCACACCCAGCAGCAGGACCGCAGCCGTGAGAATACCGGCACGATGGGCAGCGACTCCTTCGCCCCACTTACGGAAGTTCACGTGGTATTTGACTGAGCGGACCGTACATTGCGGCATCACTGTCAGCAGGGCAGGGGTCACTCCCAAACCGACAATCAAGGCGACGATCGCGCCACATGCGGCTG
>JBAXBD010001066.1:0-1771 GCA_037142165.1 Schlesneria sp.
GAATTGGCGCCGCCAAGAACGATGCCGGAGAATTAACCGGAGCATTTGCTTACGGGTTGATGGGAACAAAAGGCTTCTTCCTTGAAGGTCTCGATGACGTCAGCGTCCTGGCGATGTTCTTCTTCATGATGGTGTTTATGGATACGACGGCTACGATCCCCACGGGATCAATGGCGGAACGCTGGAGCTGGAAGAACTTCTGTCTGTACGGCGTCTGGGTCGCCTTACCATACTGTCTTTACGCAAACTGGGTCTGGGGTGGTGGATGGCTGGCCAACTGCGGTGCAACAATGGGTCTCGGTCACGGAGCGGTCGATTTCGCTGGATCGGGGGTCGTTCATGCAATGGGTGGTGCACTCGCCTTGGCCGGAGCGATCTGCATCGGACCGCGTAAGGGCAAGTTCATTAACGGCAAGCCGGTTCCGATGCCAGCTCACCACGTTCCGATGGTTGTTGCGGGAACATTCATTCTCGCCTTCGGCTGGTTCGGGTTTAATCCTGGTTCAACGCTTTCCGGAACTGACCTGCGAATCAGTGCTGTTGTCGTCAACACGATGATTGCCGGGGTGGTCTCCTGTATTACTTCGATGTTCACGCTGTGGGCCAAGGGTTTGAAGCCAGACACCACGATGCTTTGCAACGGTATGCTGGCAGGTCTTGTTGCCATCACCGCACCTTGTGCGTTTGTTGACAGCAAGACATCCGCGATTATCGGTGGAATTGCTGGCGTACTGGTCGTCTTGAGTGTGTTCTTCTGGGAAGGTATCGGAATTGATGACCCGGTCGGTGCAATTTCGGTTCACGGCGTGAACGGGACATGGGGCGTAATCTCCCTCGGTCTCTTCGCCAACGGCACCTACGGTGGTGGATGGAACGGTATCAATCGGGCTGCATTTGGCGGAACGCCAGAAGCCGCTGCGGACGGTGTTCGCGGTCTCTTCTACGGTGACACGTCCCAGTTGTATGCTCAATTGCTGAGTGCCGCTGTCGTGCTCGTCTTCGGATTCGTTTCCGGCATGATCTGGTTCAAGTTCAGTAACCTCATCACCCCATTGCGAGTCAGTGAAGCCGATGAAATCGGTGGTCTTGATGCACCTGAAATGGGTGTTCTCGGTTACCCTGAATTCACGACCAATCGTGACTGATTTTTGACAGACAATCGAGAACAGGGGGGGGCTCAAAAGAGCCACCCCCTTTTTCGTTTTGAAAGAGGCAGTAAATTCAACTCTGCAGCGAAACTTCGCCCGATCCCGCGTTCCAGGCCAACACCTCGTTTCAACTGGTTCCCGCGACCAACACATCGACCATGAATGTCGTCAATACACTCCAGCTATGGGTCCGTTCGGACCCGTCTGAGAAGCCTCGTACTTCATCAAAAAAATGCAGTTGAACTTTGAATCTTCATACGCGTCGACCTGAAAATCCTTTTTCAGGATCTTTCTGTCTCGCTCAGTCGCTTGAAAAAGCAAATGCCCAGATATATTTCTTTGTACACAACTACTCATTTGAATACACGTGTCGGTCAGACGACTCGAAAATCATTTCATCAGCACAGAAGGGGTTGTTTTTGTTTTGACGCGATTTCGGGTCAACGCGTTCCTTATGAAAATTAGATGCGACTGCGCTACGGTGCAGTAATTTCAGATTTCTACGCCAGAATGACATCGCTTGGACGACGATCTCGGAACTCAATTTGATCGATGAGAGAACGTTAAAATGGACAAGATTCTATCCAAAAAGACCGGTATCACCGAGATCACAAATCGTGAAG
>JBAXBD010001067.1:0-1763 GCA_037142165.1 Schlesneria sp.
TATTAAGACCTACTACACCGAACCGCGACAAACCGCCGCCTACCAGTTGCTCGCCCTGATCAGTCAGAGCAGCCAGGATGGATTGTCTCGAAACGCATTGAAGCAAAGCTTTGACCAGTTGTTGTCAGAATTAGAACTCAAGCTGACCAAACCGGAACGTGACAACCATTTCAGCAAATTGCTTCGCGACTTAGAAAATGATTTTTACATCTGTGAAGTGACCGAAGACCAATACGACTTTGCAAGCGGGTTGTTGAAAAGCTGGTGGAGGAAAAATTATGGCTGAAAAACCCCAACCCAGTTCATATCTGGGTCTGTTTCGTGCCGGTCTGTCGACTCCCGAGCATCGCCGGTTCATCACCGTTGCCCGCGATTCGATGGTCAACGACATTGTCGATCATTTGCAGCGATCGATGTTGCGAAAGTCCAAGCATCATTTGATGTTTATTGGCCCGCGCGGCAGTGGCAAGACTCACTTGTTGTCGTTGATCGAAGACCAGATCGCCAAGCATCCCGATCTGGCCAGCCATTACGTGGTTGCCCGGTTCCCTGAAGAATCGAACCGTACGGTTTCGTTTGCCGATTTTCTGATCGGTCTTTGCGAAATATTGCGTGATCAACTTCCCGATGAACCGCTCTGGGGGCAACTGCATCAGCAACTCGCCACGACGGAAGATGATTCCATCATTGTCGACACGATTGTCCCGGCCATTCGCAAACAAAATCACGCTCACAAGCGCACGATTGTAGTAATGCTTGAAAACGTGCATGAGATGTTCGAGCGGCAGATGAGCAAACGGATTGATGTGGGGGCGCTACGCAAATTCTTTATGGACGATAACGGCTGTCTGTTGATTGCCACGGCCCCCATGCACTTCGATGCGATCACCAGCGTCAAAGAACCGTTCTTTGATTTCTTCGATGTCCAGGTGCTGGATCTGCTGAGCAAAGAAGACTCCATCAATCTGATTCGTCTGAATCTCGAATGGGATAAACGGACCGATTTGCTCAGTGATTTCGACAACATGCGTCCCAAGCTGATGGCGCTGCATGATATGACCGACGGCAATCCTCGGTTGACGCTGATGCTGTACGAATTGATTTCGCACGATTCGGTGTTGCAGGTCCGGCAACAGTTTCTGCAGCTTCTGGACCGAGTGACGCCATTTTATCAGGACCGCCTGCGTGACATTGCACCGCTGGAACGAGCGGTTTTGGAAACGATCGCCACAATGCGCGATTCCACACAGCCAAAGACCCCGGCCAACATTGCGTCCCTCATGAGGATGAAGCCCCAGCAGACATCGAATCTGCTCAAGCGGATGACCGACAGTCTCTATTTGAAGAGCGTTGTTAATCCCGACGACAAGCGATCCCGGTTGTACGCCATCCGTGAGGGCTTTTTCGATATCTGGCTGGCCATGAACCTTTCGCGTAAGGACAGGGCGCGGCTGCCGATCCTGGTCGAGTGCCTGGCGAAGTTCTATCCACAGCTTGAGGATCGGGAAAAGAAACGCCGCGAATACCGCCAGAAATGGGGCGAACCCAACGCCGAAGCCGCGATGGACCTGATGTCGGAAATTGGCTCACCGGAAGAGCGGGTCAAGTCAAAACTCGAACTTGCTCGCCTGCACGGTGAGAGCGGCAATCAGACATTACAATCGGGCTACATACGTGAATTACGGGAAATGTCCCTCGACCGCGTCGGTCAATGGATTGTCCGTAACGCTGATTCCGAATCGAAGACGAGCTACCTGGATGAA
>JBAXBD010001068.1:0-1759 GCA_037142165.1 Schlesneria sp.
TTGCTGGTCGATGCCGTCCTCTTGCCGCCTCGTTTTGGTTTCTTGACGATCGGCTTGCCGACTTTCGGCGGCATAGGGTTGGCCTGTCGTTGATCTAGCCAGGTGCGAACATCTTCGGGGCGATACATCGTCCGATTTGGGAAACGTACACATTTCAGCGTTCCCCTTGGTTCGGTCCACTCGAACAATGTTCGCTCGCTTACGCTCATTGATGCTGCGGTGAATCGAGTGTCCCACAACATCAGCGGCCCTTCGACGTTCCGCAAATTTTCGCCCATATTTCAACCCTCTGCGTTTCCTGTTTTCTTGAGAAATCATCCGATGTTCATTTTCTGAATTGCTTGAAGTAGCTCGAAACGAATCGTCGGTTTCTTCCGGCCATTCCTTTGAGACGCCAATTGCCAAACCATCTTTGGAAGCTTTGCGCCATCGCAAACTTCCTTCAGTTTTTCGTCTGTCAGTTCATCCAAGATCGGACCGTACTGACGCTCGAAGTCGAGTTCCAACTGATGTGCCGCCTGGCATGCAGCCTTTTTTTGTTCAAGTCCGGCGATGAGTGTTTTCTGTTGCTCAAGTTCGCGAGCCTGGCGGACGGATGCCGCCAGGCTTGCCGCGACGGCAGGATCAACGGGTGGAAAACATTCGGGGATTTTCTCCAATGACTGCGGATGAGTCTTTGTGAGTGCGTGGTACAACGCTCCTTGCGGACTTTCGAAACCCTGCTTTCTCGGCTCCCACCAATCAAGCAGCAACTTCACGTCTGACGGTTGCAGACCGTGATCACGAGCTGCACGGATGGCATCCTCGTATTTTTTCAATCCTGCCTTTTCAACGAACTCTTTCGCCTCCCCCCAGTCGACGGAGGAAGGAGGATTGATGGAAGAATTAAGAGAAGAATGACCCGTTTTCTTCCCGGCTTTCTCCCGTACTTGTTCCCGATTTTCTCCCGAATTGTGTCCGTTGGCAGCGGGTACAAATTCGCGGTTATCATCTCCGAGCATTGCATCATGACTTAATTGCGAATCGCCACCAGGAACTAAAACCCAATAGATTCCAGAAACGCCCTTACGTCCCGGCGTGTAATGCAGCCAACCTGCTTGAACAAGTTTGCGTCTAACTGATGCGAGCTTGTCCTCTGAACAACCAAGGTAAGCCGTCAATTGAGAGTTCCAAAATCTAGGTGCGAACTTGTAGCCTTTTTTGTGTTCCGTCCAACAAACGGCAATGAGTAAAAGTGACCCCTCCGCTCCAAATTCCATGGCGACGCCCGTTCTCATGACATAAGGCATGTATCTTCCGTAATACCAATCAGCCCTTCCTGTCGGATAATTCGGGAACGGTAACTGTTGCTGTTCGTTCCCATCGGCTTTTCGTTTTCGCGACACGGAATCCGTTCCTTTTTCGCTGCCACTCGCTTCGGCATCATGCCTTGGGAGTGTCCTTGGTTGTGAATAGTTTTTGAATGTCCTGCCTACGCCAGAGAGATCTGCCATTGCGGACGATTGGCGCGAGTATGACACCCGATGCCACCATGTCGTCGAACGTGACTGGGGTTACACAGAGCAGACAGGCTGCCTCTTTCCGCTCGATCAGCGGCCCCGTTGTGAATAAGACTGATTCAGCCAGGTCGTGTCGGTACCAGAACAGCTCGCCCCCGAGACTGATCGGCTTGCGGATCATCTCATTGAGACACATCCAGTCGAAAACCTCTAACCTGACCTTCAGCGTTCGCGCGGCGTCCACTCGGTTCGCCCACAGT
>JBAXBD010001069.1:0-1757 GCA_037142165.1 Schlesneria sp.
GCGGAAGTCATGGCAGGTGCCGCACACGAACCCGCACAACCACCCGTCTCGCCATACGAATAATCCATCAGTTCACCGCCGCCGCAGCCGCATTGGCATCCGCCGCATGTGCACGCATTATTCCAGCTGTACCCAAAGCTTCGCGGCATCGACCACAGCTTTGACAAGCAACACTGATGCGAAGGCATTACGCCACCACAGGGGTCACAGGGATCGGTAACAACGCATCGGCTGCAACAGCATCCAACCATCGAAACCGTCATCAGGGCGGCCGTCAAATATCGAAGTAGTATCATTCTCAATGTCCTACCCAAATCCATGCTCGTTCAAAGTACAAAGACTCTTTCCCTTCTTACTTCGACCAATTCGAATGTTAAACTTTAACGATTGCAGCGATTTTTCCGGTTTTTCGGTTTTTGTAATTGTGCCGTAATATGTTTTCAGGATTTGTCTTGCGTCTTTTTAGTGGTTTTGGGGTAGATTTTTTTCGAAAATTTCGAAATTGTGGTGAACCTTTTTTCGATGAGAAGGGTCTAATGTGACGACGCGGAGGAAATTGTTTCAACTCCGCCCGCCATTCGTGAGGCGCGATTCACGAAAATCTCAGTATTGCGGATTTTCCCCAACACAGAATTCTTATCTCGTTTCCACGGAGACTGCGGCTTTCGCAGGAGGTATCACGATGCAAGCTTTTAATCGCATTCAGAACGCAACGATCAATGCCATTGTCGGTTTTCAAGCCGGCCTGGTTGTCGATGGCGCGAATGCACATCGTGCTTATCCCTCTATGACAACCTGCGACATGTACCCAGTACCGAAATGTCCCGACTCGATGCCTATTTCCTCAAATGCCATATCGCTAATGCGCTCACTAGAACGCCAGCGTCTGGCATTCAAGGAGTGTGGGAGTCTGGTCAACCACCTACGTGCTGTCTTATGGCAAGGTAAACGCCACAACGACCAGATGCCATCCAAGCAATCGAGCACGCCAGGACTCATCACCACGACGTGTGGCTGAGTTCTTCGAGGACAGGACATTTCTCAATTTGGATTCCGATGAGCCTTGGTCTGGTTCCATTCGTCTGCACAACTGTATGCGGCGAGTCAGCCAGCCAAGAATAAAACTCAACGGATGATCTTGCGGTTAACCCGACGAAGCGGTCGCTGCAATCGACCGCCGATTTGCGCAATATGTCAAAACCTGCGCAAAAAAGGTTAATACGAGATCTTCCAACGAACTCAACGGGGTTCGCCAACCACTATGCCCGCAGTTTCGCAAAAAATGCGTCGCTGAGCGGCTCAGGGAGACGAGCGAATTATGGAAACGGAAGAATTCTTGCCGATCGTTTTGGATGCTCAGGCCGGGTGCCGAGTCGCGTTTGGTGAACTCGTTCGCCAGTTTGAAACAACGGTTTATGCAATCGCATTACGACGACTGCGAAATCAGGCGGAGGCTGCGGAGTTGACACAGGACGTCTTCGTTCAGGCGATGCGAAAACTTGATCAGTTACGCGAGCCCGAGCGATTCCCAGGTTGGTTAAAGAGGATTACGATCCGACTGGCGATCAACCGGGCCGTTCGACGTCCACCAGTCACGCCACAAGATCCGGAAATCCTTGTTGCCATCGATTCTGAAACGCGCACGCCGCTGGACGAATTGATGACTGGGGAACGAGCGGGCCAGTTATGGGGTGGGTTAAAGAGATTGCGATCTCTCGACCGGCAAACGCTGGTTGCCTTTTACTTCGAAGGGCAGT
>JBAXBD010001070.1:0-1752 GCA_037142165.1 Schlesneria sp.
GGTTAACGGAACAAGGGACCCGGAAGCGACCGCTCATGGAAGAACTGCGCGACATCGAGAGATTGTTTTACGGCTGTTATGCACTCTCGGCAGAAGACATCGGACTCGGTCTGAACGTGACCGAAGACGAGCAAGCCGTGCTCCGGGAAAGCCGCAGTATCGCCGAGAAATGGTTGACGAGCTATACCAACGATCCCGACATCGCCGTCGATACCCGGGTGATTGTCCCCGTTGCCGAGGATCTGACGCGGGGAGCGATTTCGGTCTGGGCGACCCCCGGAATTCGGTTTGCCCGTCTCAAGACCAGTTACGTACCCGAAGCGCCACCACGCGTCAGGAACAAAGACTCAGAAGAGTGGACCGCGCTCAAACCAGAACAACTGAGTGAAGCAATCTATTTGCTACCGGTCGACGAGTTTATTTCAGTCCAGGTCCCCAGCACCAGAATTCTGAACCGCAAAGAATTCCAGGGCCTCTGTAACGAAGCAAAAACCAGAGAGGAACTCGTCCAGCGCTTACTGCGATAATCTCGTGCATTGCCATCGCTAACGGATTCGGTAGCGGTTCTTCGTCCCCTTGGGACGGTCGATATCAGCCCACCCTTTCAAGGGTGGGTGAGTGGGGCCGGTCGATAAGTCGAGTCCCGCCAGGGGCGGCAGATGATCAACAGAAACGGCAAATATTTGTAAAATGACATTCCTTGAAAGAAGGTTTTTCGCCCCTTGTCACAACGCCGTGAAGCATTTGTTTCGAGAGAACACTGGTTCCATCGAAAACGGTGCGGCTACTTGACGGCGTTCGTCAAGCAGGGTCAAAGTAAGAAACGAGAGATTGGCCGCAGAGATCGGCAGAAAAATACCACGAAGGACACGAAGAGCACGAAGGTAGAATTCGACGATGTTTCCATTCGCGTGATTGAATGACACGAAAATGTCTCGCGTGAAAATTGGGCGACTTATCAGATTTAACCGCATCAGTCGTTTCGTTTTCTGTCTCGTTCGTGCTCTTCGTGTCCTTCGTGGTGGTCACATGGTTGGCCGCTTGGAAATCGGTCACGAGATGTGACGGAATCCTTGCCCAGTCGAAAGCAAGATTCCTTCACGGTGTTGCTCTTGAGGGGCCTTCCGTCCGATTCGAGCTTCAATCCGACTGATAAATCGTTGGGCTATTATCGTGTGTCCCAATCGGACAAAGAGCATGCAATCGAGAAGCCGCCGAAATGAGTCGTAAGGGCTTTTCCCTTCTGAAAAACAGGCTTCACGGCGTTGCCTTATCGCCAGTATGCCAGGATCGCTCCCATCACTGGCAGTGCCACCAGATCAAAGCCGGCATCGATCAGGAACGCCCCAATTGATTTGGGGCCAGAGACGTGCGCCGTCATCCGGAACGCGGCGACGATCGACCAGCAGATCAGTCCAACGTGAATCCCCGTGACCATTTCCACATTCGGAAAATCGACCAGCAGAATGTCGATCCCCATGGCAGCGATCAGGTAGCAAAAAATCAGCTCGGCAAAAAAGACCGGCATCGGTCGTTTACTTTGCATCTGCTGCATCATCTCGGGCGTATATCCATGCTTCGCGGCCCACAATTTTCCAAACAAAACTGTGTACCAGACCGCACCAATAAAAAAGGCGGCCAGTGCAGCCGCGACGACGGCGAAATAATTGAGACGCGTCAGGTAAAGATGATGCATGGGCGTTTCCTGGGTTGGGATCTCCGCGTGCGCCCCTGATTAGTTAACAACACTTC
>JBAXBD010001071.1:0-1750 GCA_037142165.1 Schlesneria sp.
GCTGAGGTGCCACTGCATCAGAGTCTTCTCCGACGCAGTGTCTTCGCCTTGAAAAGTCGATTACCGAAGAGCACTCAAGCAGTGCCACAAGTCTTTTCCACTCGTCCTTGTCTGGCCAACGGGGTAGAATATTCCGGTCGGGAAGCAGTCTAATCTTTTTAACGTGACCAATTGTCGGGAGTGCACTTCATGTCTCAAGCTGTTGTTGATCCCGTCGACTTGCGGAGATTCGCGTCTCTGTTACGTGAATTCACGACCGAACTCCAAAGTCGTCTGACGGCCGTGAACGGACAGATGAACTCACTCAGCCAGACCTGGCGAGACCAGGAGCACCTCAAGTTCGCCGAAGAATTTTCACAACACTTAAAACTTCTGGCGCGGTTCATCGAAGCGAACGAAACGCACGTTCCGTATCTGATGCGGAAGGCTGAGCGGATTGAAGAATATCTCTCTCAGAAATAATTCGATTTCCGGAGACCTGTCATGTCCGGTCCGATGAGTGCCAATGTTCAATCTGTTGATGCCATCAAAGACGTTCGAAACGCCCTGATCCGGTTTCAAGAACGGGCCACTAACGCCATGGGTGACTTGCGGCAGAAGATTGATCGAACGGTCGCCTGGCTCGAACTGGATCGTCCAAATTATTGGCAGGATCAGGAACGTCGCGCTTATGATCTGGTTGCTTCGACCCGAGTCGCTCTTGAAACGTGTAAGCTGCGAACGGTCGCCGGTCGCCGGTCCGATTGTATCGAAGAAAAGAAGGCCTTTGAGCGAGCAAAAATGCGGATGGAATACGTCCGTGAAAAACAGCAGGCTGTCCGAAAATGGATGGTTCAATCAGGAAAAGAAGCAAACGAATACCGGTCTCGAACCAGCAATTTTATGCGGACATTGGAAAATGATGTCCCGCTGATGATCGCGCAATTGGGACGTATGATCGATGCCATCGAAAGATACGCGGAGCCGAATCTGGTGACGGTCAACTCGCCATCGGTCGTGTCTTCATCGCCGGAAAAGGAAGATTTGACGATTACCGCGCCAACCAATGTGGTTCCAGTCGATGCAGTACATTCTGTTGTTTCTCAGACGGATGCCAGTTCCGAGATTCCATAACAAGGGGATTGCTCGTAACCTGATGGGAGCCTCGCCGCAGCCTGATGAACTGATCGAGATTCAGGCGAGATGACGAGATTGGAGGTTTCAAGTTTGTCGCGTGGAAACGATGGCGTTCGATTCAGGTGCGAGGGGTATTCTGGCTTGTTAAGCGCAGGACAAATCAGCCCAGGTACTTACGGCTAGTACTACGAACGGAACACAATGAGTGACGCGGACGAACCTCGACAACAGATTGCGACGACAGCAGTTCGCACGTCATACACTTGTCCTGGCGAGTTGTATTCGATTCCACGCAGCATTCATCTGGCGCGGATGGCGGCCTTTTATTCCAAGTGTCGGGACTGTGAGCATCGGTTTGAGGCGGGACATGTCCCACCCCGAACAAGTGGACCACCACCAGAAGTTGAGCATCGAAAGACTCGAACCTCACTGCTGACTGACGAAGCGGTCCGAGGTGTCTACCTAAACGAGTTAGATCGAAACCGAGCATTGCTTTGGGGCGAGGCATTCGCCGCGTCGTTATGGGAACTTCAGCCGATGGTCGCTCGTCGGGAAGCGACCGATGAGGCCCAGATTGTGCCAGAGTCTTTCAGCAGCCAAGAGAGAATCGCTGCGAGCGGGCCGGTGGTGGTGG
>JBAXBD010001072.1:0-1738 GCA_037142165.1 Schlesneria sp.
TACGAAACTTGCATTCGCTACAATCCTCCGGCTTTTGCTGGCGCACTGTGTCCCCGTGGTTAACCGAAACGCACCGTCCCTCGTCGCTGAGTCGTGAACGGTTACCCATGTTCCATTGACTCGGTCCTTCTCGTGTCATTCTGCGTTAACAGCATTAAGAAGGCGGGTTAGCCTGATTTCCACGAATCCATACCCCATCATACTATCCTCCGGAAATACTTTAGCGAGTGAGGGGTCGCACGATTCTTCGGAAATAATTTCCAAGTTGTCGTCAAACGTCGTCTTTGTCGCTGTATTAGTTTCCTCCTCTACCCGTATGAATGAAGGCATAGGCCACGCGGTCGGATCCCAATGATCGTCTTTTTCAATAATTTTCCATTCACCATTAAGTAAGCCAAGATCACCAAATTGCCCTACCAATATAGCATCATTTGGATGAAGGACGGAAACGTCGGGCAATTCTTCCATAGTTGCCTCTTTTGGCCCAAAGAAATAACCAAACGCGATTCCGGTTCCGTTAGTTCTCGCTATCAACCCACGGCAAAACCCACCATCGCGTAACGGAACCGCGAACCATGTTCCCTCCGGAAACTTTCGTTTGGAGTTCTTCATAATTTTTTTCCTTTCCTACGGTATTCCTTGATCCGTTCATTGTTAGGATCAATTGCACGTTGCTTGTTCAGGCCACCGTTCTCTTTAAGTGCCTCAGGATGCTGGTTATAAATGATTTCTTCTCGGCCACGTCGGGCCGCATAATCGTCGGAACGCTTGTCGATCTCAAATTTTAAATCTTTTGTTTCGGGGTTACGACCAAGCTCGTTTTTACGTCGTCGTAAGTCATTGGTTGTTCCCGTTCGCTTGACGTCACCGTTGTCCGCTTTCAACTTATACGTTCCACCCTTCGGTTCATTGTTTGAAGCTCCCTTTTTGTAAGTCGCATTATGCACCAGTATGGGTACGGCGTCTATCTCTTCCGAAACGAAGTACGTATGGTATTCGGACACGCGGAAGTTGTAGACGACGATGCCTCGATCGAATTCTTCGCGATTCGAGGCGATCAGCGTTTGGACTTCTTCGTTAGGGCCGACCACTTTCGCCCCGAGACTCAATTCGCTCGCCAAGACATATCTAGCCTGATCGTGGCTCCAGAATGGGTGTTCGTCCGTCGTTTTGATCGTTTGTGTCCGGCCCGCCGTATCGCAGAACTGCAACACACGAAGATGATCCGAGACGCGAACGAACGTTTCTTCAATCCGTAACTGCGGGGACACAGCATGTTGCGTGCAGTGAGCGATTCCGGTTGCAGAAGTATTGTACTTTAACTCGATTCTGGTGCGACGGTTACGGCAGAAGTTCGTCTGAAGGTCGCCAGGTTGCCGCAGCAATCGAAGTTAGCCAAATCACGAAAATGCTGTGTTCCACGGAACGTTTCGCTGACGTTAACGTGCTCAACGAACGACGACGACGATCCTAGTCGGTTCAGTCGGATGATTGGCCCAGACTTCTATTTTCGAAACATCGGAAGGCACTGCAATTGCTAGGAGCCTGTCGTCGCAAACCGTATAAACCGCAATATCGCGATTTGGTGTCAAAATTATCGAAGTATGTATTCGATTGAGTTGCGCGTCGCACTCTGGAGGTACGTCGGTCAATTCAAGAAGCACTTGCTCATCAGATTCGGATGCCGTCCCTTGTATGTTGAAAAAACCAAGAAATCCGATATCAAAGGTTTCATCTT
>JBAXBD010001073.1:0-1734 GCA_037142165.1 Schlesneria sp.
GCACCAGACCCACCTCTTCCTCTTTTCCGTGTTTCTTCCGTGTCCGTCCGTGGCCCCTCTTCAAAGTCTTCAAAAATTTATGGTCCTAAGCCTTTGAAAAGGAATCACCTTCCCTCAAACCCCTGGGTCAAGAAAGGCAGTAGAACTCGTTGTCACGCACAAAATGGCCATCGTCGCACTGAGGACATTTCACGCCTTCCAGGCCGAAGGTGCCAACGACATTTTCGGAATTGCAGTCTGGACATACTTTGGACTCTAGCCGTGAGTCGATCTTCACAGTGTTCCCACATTGCAGACACAGATGGGGAGTATCGTTCGCAATGCACTTGGCAAGCTCATCGTGATTCGGATGATAAGCGTATTTTTTGTTGCCAGCCTCATCAATGTAGAACGGATTACCGTCCGACCATGCATTGATGGCGTTGCCGCAGGACGAGCATACAAATCGAATACCTTCGGCCATCGCTTCGCCTCGAAATTGAAGGTTGCTGATAGATGACTACCGTAAGCCTTTACCGTCTTCGTCGTTGTCTTGTTCGTCTTCGTCGCTGGAGTCTTCTTCAAGTTCCTCACCGTCTTCCAACACCGTCAGCGTGTAACCTCCCTGAGCAAAGTCGATCTCCTGAACCTCCAAATCGAACGGTTGTGCGTCATCGACGAGTGAGAGCGTGTCCAGATAGTCGCAATATTCGGTTTCAAATCCGGGAGAAGCTCGCCAGATCATTGATGTGAATGAGTCACCACCTGTCTCGGGGCGATAGAAATACCCGCCCGAAGTTACGCAAAGGTCGCCGTTCTCAATTTCGACATTCCACCAATGGTGGATTTCATGCGAACCGAAAGTGCGGGTTGGACCCGTGACCTGAAGCTGAAGATCGAGGTCGGCCACGACGGACGGCAGAGCCTCGAACACTTGTATGATGCGGTTGACGACCTCTCGCCCCTTGTCTGTGATGATATCACTGCTGGCTGCCTTAGAGAGCAGTTGTTTCGTTGCGGAAACAATGCCATGGTCCTCGGAGGAGAACACATAATCCTCATCTTCACTGAAGTCATCTGTTTCACTCACGTTGTTTCCTACGTTCTTGTTATTGCTGTGGTGTTGAGTAAGTTCTACTGATTGTCACCAACCCGTACAAAATTGTCGTTGCTTAGCTTCTGCTCGAAGTTCAGCGTCCCCGTAGTTTTGCTGGCGCAGAATGTCCCCAGCGTCAACAAAAAGCGGTGATTTCGAGGGCTTCAATCCGTCGTACTTAATACCGCGTCGCCAAAAAAGTTGTACGTGCTTGGCGAGACAACTACATCGCCGGGGCCGTGCGAGCCGTAACAGTGGGTCGCGCCGGTGTCGTCTTCGGCGATCATTTCTGCGTCGTCTTCTGGAACGAGTTCAATGAACGACGAAACCAGCGCGAACCCGATGGGGCTGAGGACATGGCTCACGAGGTCCACGTAACAAATCGGCATGATTCGTACGCGTTTCGGCCATCGGCCGTATCGGCCACGAAACCCATCGACCGCCATACAGACTCGCATCCAGTTCTTATCGTCGCCATTCGCCATTTCTCAATTCTCCCAGTCCTTCGTTTTTAGTCCGAGACTGTTGGCATTCTCGGTCACTGCTCGTTTGATCTGATCGGAAACGCCGTCCGGGAATTCCGCCGAGATTTCCAGGGAAACTTTCACAGTCGCTTTGGGGTCCGAGCAAAGCAATGAGATGATTTCATCCGCCAGTTG
>JBAXBD010001074.1:0-1729 GCA_037142165.1 Schlesneria sp.
ATCACATCTGTCCGGCCGATTTCACAGCAGAATCATCTGGTTATCAACGGGGTCGTCTGAAAAATGCAGTAGCGCGTCGAACACAAGTTTATCGAGTTGGATTTTTTCAAACATATTGACCTCGATTAGGTGGAGCAAGAGTTGCGGAGATGCTGGCAGATTCAGGCGTTTGCGGGCGATGATGACAATGAGATAGACGCAGACGGCGATCCAGATTTGTGATTTGACGGCATTTATGGAGTTGCCGAAGAAATGTTTGATCGACAAGTTTTGTTTGATCCATTTGAAGAACGTCTCGACCGCCCATCGCTTGCGGTAGATCTCGGCAATGGTCAATGCTGGCAGATCGAAGCGATTGGTCAGGAACACAAGGAACTTGTCTGTTTCGGGATCGCGATAGGAAACCCGACGCAAGCGATCCGGATAGGCCAGCTTCGATTTTGGCGTAGTAAGCAGGATGCTTTGGTCGCTGCGCAGACCCGTCGATTTGTCGACCTCGCGCCAAGCGGCCCGGGAGTAACGCATATTGTCCTTGGCACGAATGACGAAGGAGACCTGTCGTTGATGCAGCGATTGAAGTCTGGTGAAGTCCAGATAGCCACGGTCGACGACTACAATGGCACCCGCTGGCCAATGAATCATGTCGAGGATGTTGACGTCGTGAACCTTGCCCGTAGTGATATGGACAAAAACGGGTATCGCTCCACGCAAATCGATGATGGTGTGGGCCTTGACGGCGGCTTTGGTCGAGCGGAAATCTGCCCAAGGGAACAAACTCAGACACAGGTCGATGGTGGTGGAGTCCATCGCATAAAGCGGTTCCTTGATTCCCAAGCCGATGTCGTCGCCCTGATACAGATCTACGGCCGTCGCAATCAGTCGGTGACCGAGTGCTTCGAACAAACGCCAGTCGCGCCTTTCGTTGGCGTCGGCCAACGTCGAACGGGATATCTTGCCGCGAATCCCGATGTGGTAAAGCTTGGTGCGCTGAGAGTTGAGACATGCCACCAGATCTCGCAATCCTTCCCGACGAGTCAGCTGGGAATAGGCGATGCAGAGAAAATGATTCCAGGCCGTGAAGTGCTGAATGCCGTGGTTCGAGGCATATCGATCGACAAGATGCTCGAAGTGACTGAAGGGAACGAAGTCCAGCAATTGCGCGAATATCGAGCGGCCACGATTCATGACGTTGCCTCATTTGCCAGGAAAACGGGCAAAGATACGTCGAAAAAATCGCTCTCGATTTCAAATCGTCGGAATCGGAAATCAAGCCGAAACTCGCGTCATTGCTGGGTTTCATTCAAGTGAAATCAAAAACGGCCGGACGAATGTGACTCAATTTCTTAAAATTCTTGAAGTGGTAGATGCCTCGAAGCCTATGTTTCCAGCAAGGCGCGGCGTTAGCAAACAATGAAGGTCCTTGCGGTATTGGTCACCTTCGGAACATCAAGCGGGATCGAGCGAAACGCTGTGACAATTTCTATTGGGCCGGATTGCATGCGAATCCCGTTCGGTCGTCTCTCAGACAAGAGCGGGGGAATTAACCGAACAGCTAATTCCAATTGAGGGGTAAAACGATGAAATCCGTTATTGTTATCTCCGTATTATCAGCAGCGCCTTACTGGCTGCGCTACACGGGGTGTGTCTACAACAGATCGCACTAACCCTCAGATACCTAGATTTGTAACCGAAAAGTTTGTGAATGATTCACAAACCAATGTTTGGGACA
>JBAXBD010001075.1:0-1714 GCA_037142165.1 Schlesneria sp.
TTCGCCCGATTTCCGGCTATAACAGATGACGGATTGCACTTCCCGGTCATGTTCGGCCGTTAGCAGAAAGACTTGATCACCCACCACGATCGGCGATCCGTGTCCACGACCTGGGACGGGGGATTTCCATACGACGTTTTCAGTTTCATTCCAACTGAGCGGAGGTTGCTGATCAGGCGAGGCGACGCCGTTTCGCTCTGGCCCGCGCCACCACGGCCAATCTGTGCCGTTGGACGATCGTTTCACGGCCGAAACCGATTGACCAGGTTCATTGGCACCGACGATTGATGCCACATAAGCCGAACACAAACAGAAGGCCGTCGCGATGATCAAACGTGGCATGAAATCGAATCTTTCTGATCTGGTTCCTGTCGGTGTTCTATCAGTTGCTGACATTCGTTCCAATCTGCTGTTTCATTACGCCATTTTTCTGGTGAGCAGCCAGCCCAACAGAAACCGTTCGAGGCAATTCTCAGGCGTCTGGTCATCGTGAGCCAAAGTAGAACAGCGTAAAACCAAGTGCCACTCGGTAGAAAATGACAGGGACGACATCTTGTTTGTCGAGAAATTCGGGGATCGCAACCAGCGTCAACGCCCCAAGTACGGCGAGCGCCTTCAAATCACCCCAGGTTCCCGCCGATTTTTGAATTCGGTATCCATTCCACCAGTGGCCGATCCCTCGAACCATGGCTCCCAGCAAAAAGGCTGCCATCATTCCGAGAAGTGAAACGACGTGGTGTTCCTGCAGTCGTTCGTTGATGTAAAGGTAATAGGCTAACCAGCAAAACGCACCGACGATGATGACTCTGATCGAGTTTCGAGGTAAGAACAGGGGATGACGCTCCCTGTCGATCACGCCATCGTCTTCAAGTTGACGACGGATTTCCGGCGTCAATGCCACGAATCGACGCGACGTGAAATAGTGTGTCAGCGAAATCAATAACGTGACAATCCAAAGCTTGTCGTGTTCAGTCTGGAAATCATCGCCGCGAGCCAATTTTGTGATGACGACTGCCACCACAAGCAGACCTAATAACGCTCGAACGCTACCTGTTGGCATTCCCAATGGAGGCCATGTCTTGGGTGATCCTTCAAATTCGTTCGGTTCCATGATTCTGCTCTTCCTGGTTGATCAGGGCCAAAACAACACCGATCGGTGAAGCAGGGCGTACTGGCCCTGCCCTACCAGATTGGAATAATGATCCTACTCGATTGCGAACGAATCTGCCCACTGTTCGGATCAAATCGATCAGCGTCCATCCACGTGTTCTTTCGACTTCCGGGTGTGATCCTGGACCATCGGTTAGACGATCGGTTCCCAACCTTTTCGATATTCCCGACCCCAGAGTGCCGTTGCGTCTTTGTCACCGACGATCGTGCGCGTTTCTGGATCGAACTTGATCATCCGACCCAGTTTGTACGAGATGTTTCCCAGATGACACATCAGCGTACTTCGTTGCCCTTCTTCGATTTCAGAATTGAGTGGATTACCTGACCGAATGGAGTCAAGGAAGTTTTGAATGTGTTCTTGTTCACCACCGGTACCACTTCCCTTCGCGATTTCCTCCCGTTTGGGATTCAGGATGCGGTAACCGGTGTCGATGATGTTCATTGTCCCCTCCGTTCCGTAGAAATTCACAATGCTGTGTTTTTCATCCCGGCGAGGGAGGCAACTACTGACTTCCCAACTGCAACCTTTGTCCCCGAAATGAAA
>JBAXBD010001076.1:0-1711 GCA_037142165.1 Schlesneria sp.
GAGCGATCGAGGGGATACGTCCGCAGCGCGGCCCGAACCTGAATATGCCCGAGAGGACGGCGATCAATACGGTCATTCAAGGGTCTGCCGCCGACCTGATCAAACAGGCAATGATCAATCTTCGAGCCAGCCTCAAACGTCATGGATGTCAGGCGAGAATGCTGCTCCAAATTCACGACGAGCTCGTCTTCGAAGTTCCACCAGACGAATTGACGTCGCTGATCAAAGTTGTGCAACACGAGATGGAGCACGCCATGTCGCTGGCTGTGCCGCTAGTCGTCGACGTTGCAGTTGGCGAAAACTGGCTGGACCTAGTCTCGGTGTAGTGCTTTTGAGCTTGTACTTGCTGATCGTCGGTCGATATTCTTGCTCGAATGAGTACGCTTGATCTCACACCGTTCTTGAAATCCCCCTGTCTTCCAGATCTGGTGGCCGCGCTTAACGACCGTCTGATGAAAGAGTCGGTCGATCGGCGGCGTTTCTATGAAACAATGACTGACGAACAGAAGGTCGAATTTATTGACGGGGAAATCTTGATGCACTCCCCGGCTCTCAATCGGCATTTGATTGCATCGATGCAACTTGCCACGCTTCTGGACACGTACGTCAAAATTCACAAGCTGGGGGTCGTTCGACACGAAAAATGTCTTTGTGTTTTCCCCCGAAACGATTACGAACCGGACATCGTCTACTTTGGACCTAATAAGGCAGAAACGTTCGTCCCGGTCACGATGCAATTTCCCATACCCGACTTTATTGTCGAGGTCTTGTCAGAATCGACGGAACACCGTGATCGAGGTGTCAAGTTCGAGGATTTCGAAGCGCACGGCGTCGGCGAATATTGGATCATTGATTCAGACGCAGAGTTTGTCGAGCAGTACGTTTTCGAAAATGGGGCTTATCGACTGCTGCTGAAATCCGGATCTGGTGAAATCGCCAGCCGAGTGGTCGAGGGCTTTCGGATACCCATTCGTGCGATTTTCGATTCTACCGAGAATCTGACGACATTGAAGAATTTGATCATCGAGCAGATTTCGGTTGGTCGTTGATATCGCTCTTGGACCCCGGCGTCTTTGCCCTTTGTCGCCTCACTCACCTGATCATTCCTGGGGCGAACAAGATTAATTTCCAATCTGGTTAAGCCTTTAACTTTGATCCAAATGCTCGAAGGGACAAAAACGTGATCACCAGCACCACGACGGGAATCCAAAAGGGTGGTCCGAAGATCGCGGTTGCCTGAAACATCAAAAATGCAAACACCGACTGAACGGCCCAGTAAATTCGACGATGCCGTGGCCACGACAGGTCTCGCCACCAGAAAAAAGTGTCCGCCAGCCACAGGACCAGACCGGGATCCACGGTGCCGGACCGCGTGGCCATAACGAGACCCTCGAGCGGCGTGAAGCCCATGGTGGTGTCCACGGACCGGCCGCCGGCGATGGCCGCCAACGATGCGCCTGCACCGAGGTGGCATGTACAGATTGGGCCAAGGCCCGATGGCCCGGTTTCGAAACGAGCGCAGAAAAACTGACAGCTGCTTCGACGTGGGCAACGTCTTCATGCTTCAGAGAGGGTTGCGACGACTCGTGTCCAGTGTCGAACGCGGCCGGGTCAAACGACTGCGCTTCAACTTTCGAACCTGCTGAGGACATACGTAAACGCATGGGGTGAATCACGTGCACACACATGGAAGATCACATGAATAATTGTC
>JBAXBD010001077.1:0-1708 GCA_037142165.1 Schlesneria sp.
GCCATTCATCGAATCACGCTGCAACATGGATGTCTCGATTTCGTGGTCGAAACCGAACAGGGACCTGCCGAGTTCACAATGCGCTGGTCGCAGCAATACGTGCAGAACTTCGGCGAGCACGGCAAAGTGCTGCTCGATCTGGAGGACAATTGTTATCTGATCGCCAACATCAACGATCTGATCCCCAGCCAGCGAGAATTATTACAGCGGTTCATCTACTGGTAATCCGTCCGGCACAGCCGGTCTATGCGCGTCGCACGACGGGTTTAGAATAGGGCAATCGTTCGCGCGTTGATTGATATTTACAAAAACCAAACCGGCACAGCCGGATGATGCGCGTCGGGCGATGGGGTCAGGATTGGTTTGTCGTTCGCGCGTTGATTGACATTCACGAAAACCATCACTCAGCGATAAAAGGTTCCGCTTCGGTTAGTGCCATTCGACCTGTCCCCTTTTTGCGAGGACGAACCGTCCGTGTTCGCGGCCTTCTTTCGCGACACCCCTGACGCTTTCAGATCGCAACATGCCTGAAAACAAGCCGACAACGCCAATACGGCATCCCGCATCTCTGTTGGAGTTGTGCGCAAATCGTGTGTCTCCGCGGTCTCTGCACTGAGGGGATTAAATTGTCTCGCGATGTCAATGCACGGGGTCACGGCTACGAGTCAGGTTCATCAATGTCAGATGCGTACCATCGCGCGCGGGTCCGTCCATTCCGGTCGGGGGGGTACGTTGTTGATAATTGCCGTCAGGCAGTAGATCCCATGCCTGTCGATGATCTTGCTGCAAAATCGAAAGTAACTCCCATAGTCGCTGGCGTAACGGACGCGACAAGACAGGCGCAGCCGCTTCAACACGACCCGAGAGGTTACGCTGCATCCAGTCTGCCGATCCGATGAAAAACTCTCCGTCGAGCGGATCAACTTGTCCCGACGCGAAGTAGTAAACGCGCGAGTGCTCGAGAAAACGGCCAATCACTGAAATAATGCGGATGTGATCGGTGATTCCTTTGATCCCGGGACGCAAACAACTGAAACCACGGACAATCAGGTTGACTTCGACTCCCGCTTGCGACGCCGCGCAAAGCGCCTCGCACATTTGTGAGTCCTCGAGCTGGTTCATTTTGGCGATGATTCGAGCCGGGCGTCCCGCTTTGGCGTGCTCGATTTCATTGGAGATCAGTTCGAGAAACCGCGCGCGCATATTGGTCGGAGCCACGAGCAGCTTTTGAAAGTCTTTCTTTCGTGAGTGGCCCGTCAAATAATGAAACAGGTGTGTAACATCGCTTGTGAGAATCGGATCGCACGTAAACAGTCCCAGATCGGTGTAGAGCCGTGCGGTCTTCACATGGTAGTTGCCAGTACCGATATGGGCGTAAGTTCGCAAGCCGTCAGCTTCCTGACGGACGACCATCGCGACCTTGCTATGGGTTTTGAGTCCCATGACGCCATAGACGACATGAGCGCCTGCACTCTCCAGTTGCTGAGACCAGTGCAGGTTTCGAGCTTCGTCAAAGCGAGCAGTGATCTCGATGACGCAGGCAACTTGTTTTCCGCTCTCGGCGGCGCGAATCAACGAACGGACGAAGGGTGTGTCGTCGCCAACCCGGTAGACGGTCATCTTAATCGCCAGCACAGCGGGGTCGTTCGCCGCCTGATTGATGAATCGTTCGACGGTGGCATCAAAACTCTCGTAAGGATGCTGTACC
>JBAXBD010001078.1:0-1704 GCA_037142165.1 Schlesneria sp.
CTGCCAGTCCGATGGCACTCAGCAGAAATTCGCGCATCCGGGGCGTTGCTTTTTTTCCGTCCCCCATCCGGGCACAGATCGCCCACGCGAGTTTGAACGCGACGCCGACACCACACAGTTCGCCGAACGCGTATGGCGTGCCGGTTCCGGGTAGTCGTGGATGAACTAAGACCGGGGCATCAGGAAGTGTCTCACCGAATGTGTGGTGATCGGTAATGATCAGTTCGAGACCAAGTTCTTTGGCTAGAGCCGCCTCTGCAATACTACAGATTCCACAATCAACCGTCACAAGAAGTCGCGTCGGATCTTCGGAGTGCAACTGACGAATTGCCTCACAATTCAGCCCGTAACCTTCTTCCAAT
The DNA here is from genome assembly GCA_037142165.1 of Schlesneria sp. Taxonomy (GTDB): domain Bacteria; phylum Planctomycetota; class Planctomycetia; order Planctomycetales; family Planctomycetaceae; genus Schlesneria. Next base: position 363 of record JBAXBD010001078.1, read on the forward strand.
CGGCTGGGGATATAGTAGTCAACCTTGGCTCCAATGAGCTGCAAACAGTGCCATAACAGGCTGGTCGAAGTGACTCCGTCGACATCGTAATCGCCATAGATCGTAATTCGTCGACCTGATTTGACGGCATCAACAATGCGGTCCGCTGCCTGGCTGACGCCGGGCAGTGTCTCGGGATCGTGCATCGTCGTCAGTTTTTTGGCGAGATAGACTTCTGCCGACTCAATCTCATGATGGCCACGCGCGACCAGGACTTGAGCCACCAGTCCGGTGATCTTCATCCGAACGCTCAGGTCCTTCACGTACGCGCGATCATGTGCCGCAATCCGCCAAATCCGATGCATCCCGCGACTCCATTCCTGGGGAGGGCGATGTCGAGTCAACTCGACATCCAAAAAATCTGGCGGAAAAACCACCTTGATTGAGTCATTCAAACGGACAGCAACCTCGTCAGGACGCACGTCGCAGTTGTTTCGACTGAGCTCGAACAGGGAATTACAACAGGGTGCTGATTTGAAGTCAAACCGCATGGTTAACGACATCAATTCCGTCAAGCGTTGTGTTGAAGATAGAGCGACGGGAGGGAGCTTGACTCACTTTACATCCAGACCGCCACCAAACGTGATTCGGAGGTGATCCGATTCGATGCGTCCTGCGATGAATAGCGAATCGACCAACTGAAGATAATGTCTGACGTGTTCAAAGCGTTGAGCAAGACGCGACGCTTCGCTTGCCGAATTGGAGGCGAAGATTTGAGCGATTTCCGTCCCACTTTGTGCGAGCGTTTGTCGAAGAGATGCGATGTCGAGCCAAATCAGTTGATTCGCATCAGCGAAGAATCTCTTCGAGTGGTCGGCTATTCGCGATGGATTGACGGGTTGGTCGAGTGATTCCATCGTTTGTTTCAGTTGGACTCGCGATCCTGCGATCAAAAGGCTTGATCCTTTCATGGCGTACGCGATCGGGAACGGGGCCGCCGTGGACAATGAACGAAGTTGTATCGATTCGGTCTGTTCGTCTTGTACGGTGACGATCTGCTGACCTTCGAGACTATGGTACGCCGCCAGCAGACTTAATCCGGAACCCAGACCGTGATCAATGTCAGTCAGCATTTCCTGATCGCTGCTCGAACCGATTGTGAACCCCAGCGCCCCATCCAGTGCGACTTTGTTGGTCTGCTTGTCGGTACGGGTTGTCACAAAGCCACCAAAGTCCCGAGCAAGTGCTGGAAGGATCGTTTCGAGCAGGTCTTTTCCTCCAAATTGACTTTGAGCAATCCGCCGAAGTTTCATCAGTTCGGCTTGATCCTTCGCGGGAATCTGATTGAACATGTGTCGTAGAA
>JBAXBD010001079.1:0-1701 GCA_037142165.1 Schlesneria sp.
CAAGCACGAGCTGCGAAGCTTTCGGCAGCGAAACCTGAATCTCGTCGGGCTGTTTGACTTCAGCAAGTCTAGGCGTAAAAGCGTGCGATCAGCATTACGACCAGGATTGCGGCCCAGACAATTCCGAGTGCGTGCCAGAACCAGGCACAAAACCTGATGCCCCAGTAGTACTCGTGGTCGTACCGATCGGCAAACGCCTGAACGGTTGCGTAACTCAGGAACAAAAGTGCGACGATGAAGTGCATCGCGTGAAGCGCTGCAATCACCGCCACGAATGCCGCAGCGTCCGATGTGGCATCATCCAGCGAATGACGACGTATCAGGCTCGTCAAAGCATAGGTCTGGCATGAGACGAAGAGCGTTCCTGACGTTAAGGCAAAAACAAGCCACCGTCGAAACGGGTACTGGCGTTCGCGTTGAACTGATTCAATGGCGCGAGACATGCAGCCGCTGCCGATCAGCAAAAGCCAGGTACTGATGCCAAACGCGGGAGAAAATCGGTTTGCCGGTTCCGTAGCGACTGGGGGAATCAATTTGAGCAGGGTCAACGCCAAGCCGGCTGCAGCAACTAGCAAAAAGACCGCCAGTTGGAAGAATCGAACAGCGTAGATGCTTCTTGGTTCGGGAACCACTTAAGATCCCTTCTACGGAACAAAAGATCGCCCCTGTTGGCCTCTCAATATCGGGTCGTGTTATGGCTACTGAGGATTACGAACCTGCCTTCAATTGAGGATTATTACCGATTAGAGCAGTTCGACCAGCAATTGCTGTGCGACAGGGTGACCAAGCGTGACCTGTCGACCATCAACTTCGGTCGTCACAATCCCGGCTTCAGGGCTGTTGTGAACGACTTGACATTCCTTGTGCAGCGAAAATCCCGATTCGCGCAAGAAACGAAGAAAGTCACCCTCTTGATCTGTGACCCTCACGATTCGAATTCTGGCGCCAGAATTGACCGTTGTCAGTGGAATGGCTCGCTCGGGATGTCCTCGCATTGCACCATCCGCTGACGGAATTGGGTCGCCGTGCGGGTCGACGACTGGTCGGCCAAGAAACTCATCCATCCGGTCGACGAGGTTATCACTGACCGCGTGTTCCATATTTTCCGCTTCCTCGTGAACTTGATCCCAGTCGAGATTCAACGTTTTCACGAGAAACAACTCGATCAGCCGGTGCCGGCGAAGCATCCTTAAGGCGACTTCCCGGCCTGACTCCGTCAGTCGAACGCCTTCATAGGGCCGATAGTCGGCGTGTCCGGTTTCCGAAAGCGTCTTCAACATCGAGGTGACTGTCCCAGGGGCAACGGACATTGCGGCGGCCAGTTGCCCGGTCGTAACCCAGTCTGAACCGGTTTTTAGACCGGTTAGCAACGTTGTTTTCAGGTAGTTTTCCACCGTCAGGGTTGTCATAAAGTTCGTCTCGACGGGTCATAACGGAATTTTGTCTGTTTCAGTCTCGGATAATTGCGGACATTTTTAAAGTGGCTGGGCAAATGAAGTGGAAAGGCTTGCGAGTCTGGCCCCGAACTCTTACACTTCTTGGTCCCGTTCGGATCGAGGCATTTTGGAATGCAGTCACGTAGTCTGCACCACGGGGAAAATGCTGCGAACCGGTTTTACATCGTCGAATAAATAGGCCGTCATTGCTCAGACAAGCATCGGGCGGTCGGCACTTTGCAGGGTAGTTGGATCATGAAAGAGG
>JBAXBD010001080.1:0-1693 GCA_037142165.1 Schlesneria sp.
GAACATGTTAAAAGAAGTGGGATGAAACAACAGCGAAATGTCCGTTTGGTCTCGATTTCGCAAAAGCCGCTTCTCACGATCAACTTTTCTCGTCGCCTTACCGACTTCAGAAGCGATCTGTCGACCGTTTGCTTGGGGAACCAGCCGAAATAAGCCTTCACGAACGACAGGCCCCGGCACTCTTCGAAAAACAGAACCATCGCCGTCACGCACCGTGACGGCGATGGTTTGCCTGGTGACGATTTCGTCAACAGGCGACCCGACCATTTTCTGACTCGTCCTCATTTTGAAGGACGGATCTCACCGACAGTGGCGACGTAACTGGACGTTGTGCCATCAACATAAATGCCCAGGACGTGGTGACCAATGACGGTATTCCCGCTTGTCACCGATGCAACCGCCCCTGAAGGGTTGGTGAAAGCGATCTCCGTCCAGACAGCATCGCCAAACGAACCGTCCTGAAGTCGTTTGATCGATGTAAAAAATCCGGCATTTCCGACCGTTGGTTTCGCGGAGGTGGCATCTGAAGTTGACGAGGGAGCTTCGACCGCCGCATAGTCACCCGTCAGGTGATATCCGTCTCCTGTTCCTGTGATTCCATCAAAGTGCGAAATGATGGATGAGGTCTGGTTTTTGTAATTGAACTTCTTCAGGTGCGTCAGATTTCCCGTAACCAAGTCGTAATCGACGAGGTAACCTTGGTCCAATCCCCCCGTATCCAAATCGCTGAAGCCACCTGCAATTGTGTAAGAATGACTGAGGCTCCCACCATTCTGCCAAATCCCGTAGGCGGTGACGCTCTTCGAGCCCGTGGGGTTGAAGTCCACCCATCGACCCGTCTTCACATTAAAAATGAACGCTTTCCCCGCCACGAGCTTCGAGTCGTAGTTTCCAACAATCAGATCTCCCATCGTGCTGTGGCAGATCGTATTGAGCAGTGTATCGCCTGGCGGGACGAGACTTGTTGCATCGAGCTGAGTCCAATGACCGGAACCGATCTTCCCCTCATACATCATCCCATGATCATAATTCGGTCCGGAAGGACCTGTCGTGTATTTGTAACTGCCAACAGCCCGAAGATTCATACTTCCGAGAGTCGGATTGAGAAAAGAAGTATTCGGCCCGTAGAACGACGAACTCGTCACTGTCTGTCCTGAAAAAACAGGAGTTAGCAAGGTCCATTGGGACGCAGGAGCTTTCAGCACCCCCTCCAGGGTTCCTTGATACAATGCCGATTGTGTCGAGGTTCCCGAAGTGACGTAACTGGCGGTGATTAAAACAGTCGATGGGCTATCGGCCCGGATTCCCGTGACAACGACACCGGGGAGTTGGATCGTGTCATAAGCAACTTGAGCCGCGACTTCGCGCTCCCAGATCAAAACACCCGCAATCATCACCGCGATCAAGCGGAGAGACACAGAAAAAACGAAAATTTCGACTTTCATGTTTCATGTCCTTCAAAAAACGGGTCGATGCGCACAACAACAGGTAGAACTCAGTGGCTTATCCGCTTCACTCAACTTACAACCTTAATAGGCGGATTTCGAATTTGTCGGCATTTTAGAATCGTGTTTGCGACATTCGAGGAATTGTGGTTCGACGACATGGGCTTTCGGAGCTCTTCCGGCCCCAATGCGCCATTCGTTCCAATAGCCAGGGCCATCGGCCCTGGGACAGTTTCCAAAGGATATTC
>JBAXBD010001081.1:0-1687 GCA_037142165.1 Schlesneria sp.
GTGGTAGTCATCGGCTCGCCCACAGTGCCCACCAAACTCGTCGAGTTCTCCAAACAGGTAGGCGTCGTCGCCTCGATTGTTCAGCGGATTGAAGATCGGAATGCCGTTCGCAGCAACTGCGATGGCTCCACGCAGGAAGTTTCCTTTTGCTGTTTGTGGATTCTTTGCCGGAACCGGACGTAGCGGGATCTGCCACGCATTTTCACCGATGTACTTTTGCGGTATCGGGACCTGTTGCTGCCATGCCGTGATTCCAATCATCATCGGATGGGCGGGGATGCCATTTGATTCAACGTAGAAATACTGATTGTCCCATCGAGTCTTGATTGCTTTGAGTCTCACAAAAGCCTCGAATGCCTTCGCCATTTCAGGCACTTTTTCAGCCGTTTTCCGCAAATCCTTCTGATCGACTTCCGCCAGTAACAGGGGAAATCGATTTGTGGCGAGATCTTCGACTTCTTCTCGTTCCTCAAGTTCATCTGTTTGCATGAAAGAACTTCCGATGAACTGAGACAATTGCTCGACCGCTTTGTTAGTCTCGCGAATCTGTTCAAGCCGTTGCGCCACCCACTGCTGATCGGATTCACTTAGCTGTGACAGTTTCAAGCGGACGAGCGATTCATCGGTCTGTCGAATCTGCACATCTCCCGACGTCACCGCAACAAACGAGCCATGTCTTAGAAGCCTCCCCGTCGTATCCGTCCAAGTCCGTCCGCTCGACCCGGATCGGCCCGATGTGTTTCCGCCTGGCTTCCGGGGCGAGTGCCCAGGATGTGCGAATAACAACGATGTTGCACTGAAGAAGATTGATAACGCAATGAGAGATGATTTTCTCGGAAACATGTAAAACTCCGTTACCCTGCTTCTGGCTGATTTAAAGATCAACAGGCGTTATTTCTTCGGTTTCTTGCCAGCGTTCTTTCCCTTACCACCTTGTCCTCTTTCTAGAGCTGCTGGCTGGCTGGGATCGTAATTCGGATTCGGTGCTGGAAATTGGGCATCAACTGCTGCAAGGTAAGTGTCAAGCCGGTTACGAAGCTTTTTTGCCTCGACAGGCATTCGCTCAGCCAAGTCATTCCTTTCGCCGACATCCTTCGACAGATTAAACAAGACGTCGCGGTTATCTTCGTAAAAATGAATCAGCTTCAGATCGCCCAGAAGGATCGCGGAGTGCGGTGCATCCCCCTGGTAATGTGGAAAGTGAAAAACTAATTCGTCGCGAGGCCGCTTGACATCGCTGTGATCGTTGCTTGTTAACAGGGAGACAATGCTCCCTCCCTCGATTCCTTTCGGTAGCGCGTCAGCCTGAACGCCTCCCCATTCGCAAAACGTGGGATACAGGTCATAGCCGACAATTCGCTGATGGCACCATGAGTCTGGTTTGACACCTGGGCCTCGCAAAATGAACGGCACTCGGATGCCTCCCTCCCAGACGCCTCCTTTGCCTCCATTCAGAACCTTCTTGCCACCTCCGGCGCCGTTGTCCGACATGTAGATCACATACGTGTTACCGGCCAGTCCAAGACGCTCGATCGCTGCCAATACCTTTCCGACACCGGTATCCAGATCCTCAGTGATGGCTGCAGTTGTGATCCGCTTCGTATTCTCGCCCGAAAGAAGCCGCTCGTACTTTGCGAGTGTGGCCTTATTTGCGTTCTCCGACGCATGCAATGCGTTCCATGAGAGT
>JBAXBD010001082.1:0-1685 GCA_037142165.1 Schlesneria sp.
CTTCGAATGATGCCGCCCGGTTGGTTGAGGATTTCGCAATCGTTGCCTGGAACACTCGATGCCACGTTCGGGGGTGCCGAGGTCAATGTTGCGGTTTCAATTTCACGGCAAGGTGGACAATCCGCATACTGTACATCGCTTCCCGATAATCCGTTGACTGATGCTTTCGTCGCCCAACTCATGTCGTTTGGCGTTGATTCCAGCCTGATCCAGAGAACTCCAGAAGGCCGATTCGGAATTTATTTTGTCGAGAACGGAGCGAATCAACGAGGTGGGACGGTAACTTACGACCGTGGCGGATCGTCGATTGCCGTGACTCCGGCGTCGGCCTATTCGTGGGAGAAAATCCTCGGCGGGGCAAGTTGGTTTCATATTACGGGGATTACTCCCTCACTCAGTCGCATTGCGTCTGATGCGGCACTGATTTCTGTCAAAGAGGCGACGAGTCGCAAGATTCCAGTTTCGTGTGATCTGAATTTCCGCAAAAAACTTTGGACTTGGGAGCCAGGCACAAAGCCTGCCGTGCTCGCTCGAAAAACGATGGAACAACTGCTTCCTCATGTGCAGGTCTTGATTGCCAACGAAGAAGACGCAGAACAAGTTCTGGGCATCCATGCTGCTGAAACAAATGTTGAGGCGGGTGAACTGAATCTTGCTGGCTACACGCACGTCGCACAGCAAATCGTCGAGCGATTCCCAAACATCCGCCATGTTGCCATTACCCTCAGAGAAAGCATCTCAGCCAGCCACAACAATTGGGGTGCCATGCTTTTCGATGCGGAAAACGGTCACGCAATTTTCGCTCCAACAGACAGCGGGGGAAATTACTCTCCTTACGAAATTCACAATATCGTCGACCGAGTTGGAGCCGGAGATTCGTTCGCCGGAGCATTGATTTTTGCGTTGCAAACACCTGAACTTTCTCAATCCCAGACCGCTTTAAACTATGCGGTCGCAGCAAGCTGCCTGAAGCACAGCATTCTCGGCGATTTCAACGACGCCACGCGATCCGAAATTGAAGCCTTAATGAACGGAGGAGGTCGCGGCAGGGTAAATCGATAGCAAATCGATCGCACATGCGACGCCGGTTTGACAGCTAATTCTTATGCCCGCGCTGTTGCCAGGACCAGCGGAAAAGATTGCGCGTGTCAACATAGCGCGATTCGTTCGATGAACAGCCCAAAACGACGACGATCAGTTCATCCTCCAGATGGTTTCCGACAGAGATCAGGCAGGAACCTGCGGCATCCGTAGTTCCCGTTTTCACTCCGGAATAACCGGCAATCTTCAGCAGTTCGTTTCCATTCTTCCAGACGACAGTACGTGTCGTCCCGCTCGGGCCCGGGACTCGTACGGCATGCTGACGAGTCTGGACATAGCCGCGAAACCGTGCGTCCTGCATGACTTTGGCTGTCAACAATACCTGGTGGACGGCGGTCGAGAGATGTGATTTGTCGGGCAAGCCATGAGGGTTCGAATAGTGGGTCTGTTTCATCCCCAACTGGTCAGCAGTTCGATTCATTTCCGCCACGAATCTTGCAACTGGTTTTTGAAACTCAGGTGATCCCCGTTCGGCCGCAAAACGAGGCCCTGCGAATTCCGCCAGCGCGACGGCAGCATCGTTTCCTGACGGCAACATCAGGCCGTAAATCAGGTCTCGAACAGAAATTCGTTCGCCTGTTTTC
>JBAXBD010001083.1:0-1681 GCA_037142165.1 Schlesneria sp.
GTGTAGTAGGTCTTAATACGTGAGTAATAATGTTGCAGTTGCTCGCGTGCGGAGGCGCGGCCAATCAATTCATTGAAAACGAAATCGACGTCATTCGCGAACAGTTTGTGGTTGTCTTTTTTCCAGTGTCGATGCAGATTTTGCGTCGCCAGTTGCAGAAAAAACGGGATCGGTCGCCCAAGCCGTTCGACCATCCGCTGGGGTACCTTTTCATCTAACGTGATCCCGCGACTGGTCAGCATTGTTACCACGAACTCTTCAACCTGTTCCGACGTAAAAACAGGCAATTCTTCCACTGACAGGTCGTTGATCAGGTCGACTCGACCGAGATCATCTAGCGTACCGGCCAGGTTGATCGAACCGCCGCACAACCAGCGAATGCAATCTTTCCCCGGTGGCGGGTCTTGACGCTGCGTTCGGAACCAGGCCAGGAACTCACGTGCCTCGGCGGAATGGGCTGGTTTCAAATTGAGGATCATGTCAGGCAATTCGTCGACGATCAGCAGAACGGGTTTTCCGATGCTACGAATTTGATTGAGTAAATCTTCGGCGTGCCCTTTCCAGTTCGCGTCCCAATTCGGATCAATCTCGCGCAACGCGATCTTCACTCCACCCGCTTCGACGTTGTCCAACCTTTCCATGACGCTTGACCAAGCCTTTCCGAGAAGCTGGTATCCTCTCGACGCAAGCTGCTTCAGCAGTTGCGGATGTTTCTCATGGAAATTTTCGATGACGGTTTGGAACAGTTGAGCGGGACGTTCGAAATCCTGGACGTTCTGGTAAGTGACCAGATAACCACCTTGAGGGCGATTCAAAAGGTGGTACATCACACTGGTTTTGCCTGTACGGCGGGGTGCGGTAATCAGAACGTGCTGGGTCCTGAGCTTTTCCCAGATCTGCTTAATAAATGGATCACGAAACCACAGATCCCCCTCTTCGACTGGTGCCCCGGTATAAAAATCACCTCCCTCCTGAGTCGAACCCATTTCCACACCCTTCGTGCTTTACACCATTTTTGCCGTACAAAAGATTAGACACCGAAAATGATATACACCATATTTGGTGTAGTCAAATCCGACCAATGGGTTTTGTGGCTTTTCCACACCGCCAGGCGGGCAGGAATGGAGCCGCAAAGAGGCTCTTTGTGGGTGACGATTCGATCGACACCGAAAATGACAGTTTCCATGAGCACCTTCCAAACGTTAAGAAGGTGCCGAACTTTACTATTTACACTCCAACATTTTTTTGTAGCATTCTTGTCGTATTTTTGGGAGAATTGATATTGAGAGGCAGAAAGAATCCGAGGGTTCACAACTCCCCGGCTCGCCAGGTCTAGTTTGAATATTGGTGATGTTGTTTATCGACGAAGAATCCGGTGCCGAAGCGGCGAGTGAAACGTGACGAGAAAGTCGTAAGAGGAAAAATCAGGTCAACGATTTCTTTCTTGATCTGGTCTCCTCTTGAGGAGATTGACTATGTAAGTAGCGTCAAAGTTCCTCGCTTTCATGGAGCGGAAGCTCCTGGCGAACCGCTTGTCGCGGCTTTCAACTTTCTCCGATCAACTTTCTGAGTCGTTTTGGCTCCGTGATGTACTACAGCGAATTTGATCTTTGACAATTTGGATTCAATTGAAAACGGACCGAGCCGAAACGGCTAGAAAGTTGTTTTGTGAAAGTAGTGA
>JBAXBD010001084.1:0-1681 GCA_037142165.1 Schlesneria sp.
AGCAGGTTGGGGCGACCTTCCTGCAACTTCTTGACCGTTTCCACTTCCAGACCATACTCGCGGAAGATCCGGGCTGTTCCACTCGTACACATGATCTTGAAACCAAGTTCCTGAAGTCGGCGAACTTGTGGAATGATCGCATGCTTGTGGCGGCCTGCCAGACTGATGAAGACCGTTCCTGACTGAGGCAATTTGTTGCCCGCCGCGATCTGGCTTTTGGCAAAAGCGATCGGGAATGTATCGGAAATCCCCATCACTTCGCCGGTCGATTTCATTTCGGGGCCGAGAATAATGTCGACACCCAGGAATCGATTGAACGGGAATACGCTCTCTTTAACAGACGTGTAAGCGGGGACGACTTCCTTGGTGACGCCTTGTTCGGCTAACGAGACACCAGCCATGATCTTGGCTGCAATCTTGGCCAGCGAAACATTGGTGGCCTTGGAGACGAACGGCGATGTCCGACTGGCTCGTGGATTCACTTCCAGGATGTAAACCAGGTATTCCGCCGCGCTTGCCGAGATGCCTGGAGTTCCCTTTTCGTCGCCGGATCGTTTCACCGCGAACTGGATATTCATCAACCCGCGAACCTGTAGTTCCTTTGCAAGGGCATAGGTCGCTTGTTTGATCTCTTCAATAATCGAAGCTGGTAACGAATATGGTGGCAGTACGCTGGCGGAGTCGCCCGAGTGGACCCCCGCCTCTTCGATGTGCTCCATCACGCCACCGACCAGGGTCAGTGTTCCGTCAGAGATCGCGTCGACGTCAACTTCAACAGCGTCTTCAAGGAATTTGTCCACGAGGACCGGTCGATCTGGCGATACGTTAACCGCCTCATTCATGTATTTCGTGACGGAGTCTTCGTCGTAACAGATCTCCATCGCACGTCCGCCGAGCACGAAGCTGGGGCGGATCAAAACCGGATAACCGATTTCGTTGGCGATCGCTCTTGCACCTTGAGAATCAAACGCGGTTCCATTCGGAGGCTGGCGCAAGCCGATTTTTTCCAGGATTCCCTGGAATCGCTTGCGATCTTCCGCCGCGTCGATCATGTCAGGACTGGTGCCGATGATATTGATACCGGCCGCTTCCAAACCACGAGCCAGATTGAGTGGTGTCTGACCACCGAACTGGACGATAACGCCATCCGGCTGCATCCGGTCGCAAATGTTGAGTACGTCTTCCGTAGTCAATGGCTCGAAGAACAAGAGATCCGAGGTGTCGTAGTCGGTTGAAACCGTTTCCGGGTTCGAATTGACCATGATGCTTTCGATCCCCAGTTCGCGTAACGCGAACGAAGCCTGACAGCAGCAGTAATCAAATTCGATTCCCTGGCCGATCCTGTTTGGACCACCACCCAGAATGATGATTCGTTTCTTGGCGCTTTTTGGTGGCGTTTCGTCTTCGGATTCGTAGGTTGAGTAGTAATAGGGAGTGTAGGCTTCGAATTCGGCCGCACAGGTATCAACCTGTTTGAACGTGGCAACAATCCCCATCTGCTTGCGGGCCGCTCGAACTTCGGTCTCGGTCGAATCCCACCAGAAGGCAAGCTGCTGATCCGAGTAGCCGTGGCGTTTGGCTTTGCGTACGAGTTCCGGCGTCGCCTGTCCGAGCGAAACAACTTTTCGAATTTCGTTTTCGACAAAGATCAAATTCTGAATCTGGTTGAGGAACCATGGGT
>JBAXBD010001085.1:0-1678 GCA_037142165.1 Schlesneria sp.
ACTTGACCGCAAGCTGGGGTTGCTAGCCGAGGCAGCACGGCTGATGCCTGATCCGCGATCGCAGTTGCTGGTCACTCACACTGTCGAGCAGATTCTCCGGCAGCAAGTATTTCAAATTCTCGCTGGTTATCCCGACGGCAACGACGCTCAGTTGCTGCGGAACGATCCGCTGTTCAAGACGATCGTCGGTACTGATCCGAAGAGTAATCAGCCGTTGGCGAGTGGCTCAACGATGAATCGGTTTCAAAATACGTTCACTCGGCGTGAAGCGGAGAAGCCGCTCGCGGACCGCGATGTCATCTTTGAAGTCCAACGTGCGAAGATTGATCGCATCAAAAACCTCAATACATTTCTGATCGACACATTTGTCCGCACGCGACTGGAACAACCCAGTCGCGTGATTATCGATCTTGATCCCACAGATGACACGGCTCACGGCCAGCAGCAACTCACCTTTTGGAATGCCCACTACGATCAGAATCAATACTTTCCGATGATGATCTTTGAAGGGACGACGGGAATGCCCCTCGGCGCATGGCTTCGTAGCGGAACGGCTCACGCGAGTCAGGGAGCTCCCGAGATGCTCAAGCAGATCGTTGACCGTCTTCGTCAGCACTGGCCGGAAATCAAGATCTTTGTTCGCGCAGACGCTGGCCTTGCGATGCCGGAAATCTACGAATATTGCGAGGCGGCGGGGCTGATTTATGCGATCGGTTTTTCGACGAACGAGGTCCTCAAGCGACGCGTGAAAGAACGGGAACTGGAAGAGAATACTCGGCTGTTGTGGTGGATCGGAGGTCAGCATGAAACTCAACTATTTCACTCGCTGGATGACTACCAGGCGGGTACATGGTCACGCCCGCGTCGGATCATTATTAAGTCGGAAATTACGATGACGGGCGGAGCCAATCTTCGCTACGTTGTCACGAATATGACCGAACTTCCCGCCGACGTTTACAAAGGGTTTTATACTCAGCGAGGAAATGTTCCAGAGCGTCCGATCGGTGAATTGAAGAACGGCCTGCAGATGGACCGTCTCAGTTTCCACCGATTCTTCGCGAATGGACAGAAGCTACTGATTCACGTTCTGGCGTATTTGTTGTATGTCCTCTTTCGCGAATCCAACGCAGAGACGCCCGTCTTGAACACCATGGAGGTCGGAACGGCTCGCGCTCGACTGTTCAAAGTGGCGGCTCTCGTTGAACCCACGTCTCGCCGCATCTGGTTCCATGTTGCGAGCCACTGGCCGGGTCGCGCCATGTTGATCAGCGCTACGAAGGCCGTCAACGAGCATGTTTGCAAGCTTCATGACCTATGGCGTCAACTGAATCTGTTCGACATCGGCAGATCCGGTGGCCCGCAAGACCAGTACAGAATTGTCTTCGCACCGTTGCCGCTCAAATAACCAACCCAGCACCCTCAAGGGATGCGCCTCCCGCGCGTGCCTCACGCCGAAGGTTCGCGCCGAGTCGACTGAAAATCGATCTGATTCGAGCCAAATTCTCCGATCCAAGCATCAGACAGAAATTTTCACGTCCCAATCGTGGTCGCCAAGTGTCCCCGCCGAGAATCGGCTCGAACTCGCCACTGTGGTGCGCAATGCAGGCTAAGCCTATCGGCGTTTACAACGTAGTATTGGCTGGACTTGCTCCGCTCGTAACTGTCGTGATCCAGAACC
>JBAXBD010001086.1:0-1675 GCA_037142165.1 Schlesneria sp.
CCCAACAACTGGCCAGCGGATTACGGGATTAAAGGGCCGATGTCGGATTCCCTGGTCGACCAGCTACTGAACCCGATTTTTCCGCCGGTGGCCGGGGCGGCACCGGTGCTGCCACCGACGGAGCCGATGATCGATGTCGAGTCAAACTCCACCGAGCCCATGCGGTCTTGAGCGAGAATTGATCAGGCTCGTAAAAGTCGAATCGGCTTGGCCCTCATCGTCGAGTTCCGGTTTCCGGGCGGGGCAACACATCAGAGAAGAATAAGATGGATTAATGCTGGCACGACCGATCGAGATCGAAACGGGGATTCCATTCCCAATGACAAAACGCGCGTGTTGCAGACACCTGCAAGTTTGAACACGCCGCCGATCCTCGCGTCGCAAGGACACCACGATTATAATGTGTGCGTCTAAGGGCCGTGTCGTATCTGCACTTTCCTGGTCGTTTCGAATTCCCTTTTTTGCAGCGGGCACCATGAGTATCAATCGCGGAATTGTCGTCGCTTCGATCGTCATTATTGCGTTTGGCAGTGGCTTCGCCCACGCACAGGGTCGTGATAAACAGGTCGACACTGCGGTCGACTTGATCAAACAAAGAGACGCAGCGGGTGGCGTCGCGCCAGAACTTGTCAAAAAGAGAATTCAACTGGTTCCCAAGGTCGACGTCGGCAACAAGCCTGCCGACACGGTGAAGAAGCCCGCCATCGCCCGCGGGGCGACGATACCAGACGACGCAGAGGAACGCGCGATCCGCGCCAGTGCGGCAGCCTTTACAAAGTTTTACAACGCGCACGACTCCAAAGGGCTGGCGTCGCTGTTTTCACCGAAAGCGGAAATGATCGATGAGAACGACAGCGTCGTGAAGGGGAGGGAGAAGATCGAAGAAGCATTCGCAAAAGTGTTCAAGAATTTTCCTGACGCCTCGATGGAGGTCGATATCACATCGATTCGCGTTTTGACTCCCATGCTGGCCATTGAAGAAGGGTCGGCGCGGTCCAAAGACTCCAAAGATGATCCCGAGGACTCCACCGTCTACGTCGCCATCCATGTGAAGGTCGACGGGAATTGGCAACTTGCCTGCGTCCGCGACTGGAACGCGCCGGCCGCCGCTTTGACGCCCCATGACCATCTCGAACGCGATCTCTCGTGGCTGGTCGGTGAATGGATTCAGGAGGGCCCCGACTCGGTGGTTCATACCGTCTGCCGATGGCACGACAATGGCAACTTTCTCATGCAGGAATTCAAAGTCAATGTCGCCGGTCAGATTGCGATGTCTGGAACAGTACGCATTGGCTGGAACGCGGTAACAAAACAGTTCCAATCATGGATCTTCGATTCTCACGGGGGGCATTCCACAGGATTCTGGGTGAATGCGGGTGATCGCTGGATCGTGAAAATGCAGGGGGCAACTGCAAACGGCGAAACCGGTTCGTCGACGAACTATTACCGCCCGATCGACGCCGATACGACCGCTTGGGGATCAATCGACCGCATCATTGATGGCGAGCCCATCGAAGACATTAATGAGATTATCGTCAAACGCCGGCCTCCACTTCCGGCAGAATAGGTGCCTGGTAGCCTTTACGAATTCAACAGCGTCGGACTGTTCAAGAGAATCAAACCATGAGAATCAATTCTGTCTGTGCCGTCTTGTTGTCGGCCGCGATGTTAATAC
>JBAXBD010001087.1:0-1674 GCA_037142165.1 Schlesneria sp.
TATCCAGTTCGATCGTCGAACCCAGTTCGTGCGATGTCAGCGGTTCTGCGGTGGCCAGTTGTTGCTGAAGAATTGCGACATCCGCATCAGATGCGTCGTGACCGATCTGCTGTCGTTGTGACACTCGCTCTTGCATGACAACTTCGGGCGCGTGGCAGGCGGCGATTACGAACGGAACCCCCAAGTTCCTGGCAAGGGAAGCAAACGCCAATCGATCAGCTTGCTTGAGAAATGTCGCATCGACCACGACTGAATTGCCGGAAGTCACGACGGTCCTGGCCAGTGTCTGCAGTCGAAGATATGTCTGACGAGTTGTTTCGGTCGAATACATTTCGGATTCAGTCGGTGTTGTCGACGCAATAGTCGGCCAAGCACCCATTAGTCTTTTTCGTTCGACATCTGAGCGGATCTGAACGGCACCCAATTCCGCGACGAGCTTTCTTGCGATAAATGATTTGCCACTGCCGGAAACGCCATGCATCAGCACGATTGCAGGGCGACCTGGTCGAGTCAGGTTTGTAGCGAGTTCGACGTAACTTTGCCGTAAATCCTCTTGTTGTTTTTGTTCCTCCAGCGATAAGTCCGACTGTCGCAGTCGAATCGACGCCACCTTGGCTCGAACCAGTGCTCGATAAGCGAGGTAATATCTCAGCACGAATAAGCCCTGGTAATCACCTGAACGTTCAAGCCAGTCGTTCAAGGCCAGCCTTGCCAATCGAGATGCACCCTTGTCGTGCAGATCCATCAGCAGAAAAGCGACGTCGCTCATGACGTCAATCCAGCGAAGGTTGGAGTTGAATTCGAGACAATCGAAAAGCGTCGGTTTTCCCCGATAAAGGACAATGTTGCCTAAATGAAGATCGCCGTGACACTCGCGGATCCAGCCTTGTTGCTTTCGCGACAAGAATGACGAGTTCAATCGTCTCCACTCGGCAATGACCCAAACATTTAAATGGGTTAATAGAGTCCGTAATCCCTCTGGAAAGGACGCCTTCTCCAATTCGTCCAGGCAGGCTTGAACCGTTGATCGAATCAAATCAGGCATGCCAAAGGGGGAGTCTGGCGAAGCGATTGCGGCCTGCTCATGAAGTTCGGCCATGGCTCGTGCCAGACTTTCAATCACGTCGGCAGACAATTCGTTTCGGGCGAGTCGTTGTTCGAACAGATCAGATTGCGCAAACTGTCGCATCCGAACAGCATATTCAAGAGTTGGCCCGGTATCCCCGAACTGTGTCCCGTCGATGCCGTCGACCAAGGTCACGACGCCGTCGTATAGGGAAGGGGCCGTCCGCCGATTGAGTCGCACTTCTTCGAGACAAGCCGCGTGTCGCCGTTCGAGAGTGGAAAAATCGACGAATCCGAAATTGACAGGCTTTTTGAGCTTGTACGCCCAATCGCCAGTCAGAATAACCCACGAGATATGTGTCTGAATCAACTTGATTTCTGAAACAGGATGCGAGTAGATCCCGGGGTCATAGATCGAGTTCAGCCATTCTGGATGCTGCGACATAAGATTCACAAGTTGACACAGATTACATAAAACGAGGTGCCAGCACCGGCGTCGTTAACGGACGTGCAAGTGGTGGCTCTTTCGGGTCGCGTTCCCGAAGACTAACGACAGGGCACCGTGCATGTTGAAGAACATATTCGGCGACGCTGCCAAAAAGCAAATGC
>JBAXBD010001088.1:0-1674 GCA_037142165.1 Schlesneria sp.
CATCATGATCTACTGGGTGACCAACACCGTTGGTTCTGCAGCACGTCTGTACGCCGAATCGCAGCGTGCGAATAACGGTGCTGCTCAAGGTTGGTCCGGACGCGTTGAAGTTCCTACCGGACATGCGCAGTACCCGTTCGAGTTGTTGCAAACTCCGCGCGCGTGGGCCGAAAAGAAATACAACGTTGTGTATTGGTCGGAGCAAGAACGCGGCGGACATTTCGCGGCCTTCGAACGACCAGACTCATTTATCAACGATCTCCGGTCGTTTAAGAACGCACTTGCTGTCTAAGTGCAGCGCAATACTTGCAGCGTCTTTGAACTATTTACTGATCACTTGAGAGAGGAATTTTGGAATGACGACACCCGTTGACCCCTATCCAACGAAGGCCAAATCGAAAATTTTCGAGCGGTATTCGTGGCTTCCCCTTGTTATTGCGCTGCTCATCGGCGCCTTTTGGGTGATCGCAAAGTTCCGAACTCACAAATTGCAAATGGTCATATTCGCAGTCGGGGTCGTTCTACTTCTCGGCGTCGAACTTCTCCGCTGGCGGC
Organism: Schlesneria sp.; assembly: GCA_037142165.1. Classification (GTDB taxonomy): domain Bacteria; phylum Planctomycetota; class Planctomycetia; order Planctomycetales; family Planctomycetaceae; genus Schlesneria. The sequence continues at coordinate 556 of JBAXBD010001088.1, forward strand.
GGTCTCGTGCGTTGACTGGTGAGAAGTTGGACAGCACGACGTACATCGACGGCGCCTCATCTTTTTCCATTGGCCTGATTTTCGGCATTGGCTCAGGGTTGATCGTGATCCCGTTGCTTTTCGCGTATGCGCAATGGGTCCACAGTCACGCAATTTTCCACATCAACGATCGTCTGAAGGACGTCTTTGGAGGCGCCTCGACCGTGGTCATTGCGATCCTTCTTTTTATCGCCGTCGATTTCAGTTACTACTGGGCCCATCGGTCGGGCCACAAGCTGGAACTGTTTTGGGCAAACCATTCCGTCCATCACTCAAGCGAGCACTACAACCCGACGACAGCAGTGCGGATTTCGTTTCTCGATGAAGCCTGGGACCTCGTTCTTGTCTCGCTTTGGGCACTGTTTGGATTTTCGCCCCTCGCACTTTTTGGTGTGTATGGCTTCGTGATGCTCTACCAGTTGCCGCTTCATGTCAGCTGGCGCGGTCGCTTTCCGCGACCAATCGAATACGTGTTCAACACTCCCGAACATCATCAGGCTCATCACGCGCGCCAAAAGCTCTACATCGACAAAAATTTCTCTGGCGTCTTTATTTTGTGGGATCGAATCTTCGGTACCTATGCCGAGGTCGAGGAAGTGAATCCTGTTTACGGATTAACAATTCCTGTCGGAACCTTCCGTATCGTTCCGATCTTGTTCCACGAGAACGTTTCGATGATAAAGAAGATGTTCCGCGCCAAATCAATTGGCACCGCAGTGCAGTATCCAATTCGACCGCCGTATTGGGAGCCTGCTGAGAAGTAGGTGCTCGAGCGTCTAAGCGTTTGCCGACTTCGCCGCTTGAGTGGGGTCGAAGTATTCGCGCTGACGACAAATCATTTCGTCACGAAAAGTGAAGACTGCGATGTAGCGGTTCTCGTACGGCGCGCCGTTGGGCAGGTACGAACCCGAACCGGTGAACTCAACAATGAGTTCGTCGGGATCGAGACACGCGTGCACATCGCTGATGGCTAGATCGAACTGAAACACTTTGAACGCATTGGTGAGACGTTCGTGCACAGCAGTGCGCCCGGGTACGACAGTGGGCGGGTCGGTAAACGGGAACTCGAGAACAATGTCC
>JBAXBD010001089.1:0-1674 GCA_037142165.1 Schlesneria sp.
CCACCGACCAGCGCGAGTACAGCGACGATACGGCCCGCGTGATCGATGCTGAAGTTCAGCGATTTTTGATTCAAGCGAACGATCGTGCAGTTCAAGTCCTGACGGAAAACCGTGCAAAACTGGATTCACTCACGGCGTCGCTTGTTGAAAAAGAGTCGCTCGATCTGGCAGAAATCACGGCCATTATTGGTCCTCCTGTCAGTCGTTCAGGTGAAACGGTCGCATTGGCCGACGGATGACAATCATGCGTTTTCAAGACTTAAAGTTCGGGTTGTGTGCCACTGCATCGGAGTCTTCGGAGACGCAGTGTCTTCTCTCTTTTTGAGGCAATCGAAGAGCACTGGGTGACCGAAGACGGTCATCCAGTGGCACCAGAAGATTTTAAAACGCTGATCGACTCATGAAACAACAGAGAGAGTTGATTTGAACCAGATTGTGCCGCCTCGATTTCTGTTTCGCTGGTCATTCAGCGTCCGCAGAGTCGAGAAAATTCCTCGAAGCTCAGGTCGATTGCTCGATCTTCCCGGCGACTGTCAGTTGCAGTCGCTGGCCGATCTGGATCAGAGTGCACAATTTGCTGGCGTAAAATTGGCATGGAATCCTCTCGGGTTTGCGGTCAGTGTCGAAGTTTCGGGCCGGACAAAGCGTCCTGAATCCGTCGTTGGCGATGCACGTCCGGACGGAGTCTGGTTGTGGTTTGATACTCGTAACACTCAGGCAGTTCACCGAGCGACCAGGTTTTGCCACCACTTTATTCTGCGTCCCGTGGGTGGTGGGCCAAAGGGGAATTTGCCGATCGTCAGGGCATTGCCCGTCGCACGTGCACGGGAGGAAACTCCCATTCCAAACGCGGAGCTCGTGAAAATTCAGTCTGAAGTTTCGAAGTCGGGCTATTGGGTTGATGCCTGGTTCCCCGCCGAGGTTTTCACAGGCTTTGATCCCAGCACAAACAACAGAATCGGTTTTCATTACCTGATCCACGACTCAGAATTAGGGGATCAAACGCTTGCTGTGGGAGGCGAGTTTCCGTTTGAATCAGACCCCAGCTTGTGGCAAACTGTTGAACTCGTTCCGTAGGAAAAAGCGATCGCTTGAGCAGTCTCCACGGGAATCAATGGACGCCATATTGGAAAAACGTCGATGCTGATGGAACATTCAATTCAGATTCGAGTTCGTTATTGTGAAACTGATGCGATGGGCTTTTTGCATCATTCGCAGTTTTTTAATTACTTTGAACAAGGGCGAACGGAGTTATTACGGTCTCAGGGAGGCTGCTATCGCGATATTGAAGAGGCTGGGCTATTCCTTGTTGTCGTGCGGCTTCAGTGTAACTATCACTCCCCTGCGCGGTACGACGATGTCGTGACACTGACAACCAAAGTCGAAATGATCTCGGCAGTGAAGATCGAACATAGTTATCGACTTCATTGTGGTGAAAAACTGCTCGCGTCAGCAACGAGTACTCTGGCTTGCGTTGACCGTGCGGGAAAGATTCAGCGTTTGCCCGATTCGATCACGTCAAACTGATCAATGTCTGGTTTGTCAAAAGTCATTTCCGATCCGTTTCCGTTGCCCGTGGAACGAACATGTCTGCTTTGTCTGAATTCTGGCATCTGACGAAATCGTGCGGGCGACCGATGGCAGCACGGGTTTCGCGGTGGCGTAGTCTTGCTC
>JBAXBD010001090.1:0-1673 GCA_037142165.1 Schlesneria sp.
GTCGTTGTCGAAATCGAATCACCGTTTCGAATTCGCAAGACCGGTTCAAACGGACCAAGGCTGCGATGATACGTTTTCGGAATGAATTGATGGTGCATCCGGCGATTACCAACAAGAAAGACGAATTTTCGGTAGTGGAGGCTTCCAGCCTCCTCGTATCATCTCACGTAGTGGAGGCTTCCAGCCTCCTCGCATCATTTCTCTCACTGGCTGAAAGCCCCTGCTACGGCCTGAAACGTCAAACACTGACCCGGTCCAGTCTCCCGGTACTGTCACCGAGTTGATCAATACGGACATCCATCCGATCAAGCATCGAGAGAAACAGGTTATTTAAAGGGGTATTCTTAGGATAAACAAGATGCCGATTTGTGGTGATCGTTCCAGATCCGCCCCCGGCCAACAGGATTGGCAAATCGTTGTGATTATGATGGTTTCCATCGGAAATCGCAGAACCATAAACGATCATCGAGTGATCGAGCAGGTTACCATCACCTTCCTTTGTCCCCTTTAATCGCTCGAGGAAATTGGCGAAATGGGTGATCAGGTATTTGTCGATCTTCTTCAAAGGAGCGATAAAATCCTCTTTGTTCTGATGATGTGACAAGTGGTGGTGACCGTCATTGACACCGACCATCGGGTAACTTCGATTGCTCCCTTCATTTGCCAGCATGAACGTTGCAACACGCGTGGTATCGGTTTCGAATGCGATCGCCAGAAGATCAAACATCAGACGGATATGGTCATCAAGCTCACGAGGAATTCGTTGCGGCATCTCAATCTGAGGCACCTTTTGCTTGGAGGGATCGGCTTGCGAACGAGCGATTCGTTGTTCAATTTCACGAACGCTGGAGAAGTACTCGTCCAGCTTCCGACGGTCGGTGATTCCAAGTGTTTTGGAAAGTTTGGAAGCATCGTCGCTGACGGAGTCGAGAATACTGGTCCGGAAAAAGTCGCGCCTTGCGCGAGCCTTTGCCGATTCCTGATCCCCAGACGAGCCAAACAAACGTTCGAAAACGAGTTTTGGATTAATCTCTTTCGACATTGGTGTCGAAGGGGTCTTCCATGAGATATTGTTGGAGTAGGCACAACTGTAACCGGAATCGCATTGACCGGCGTTACGCCCCCCCTCGGTTCCGATTTCCAGTGAGGGAAGCCTGGTCAGTGAACCGATCTTCTCGGCCGCGACCTGATCAACCGAAATTCCCGCTTTGATATCGACACCGTCGGTTTTGACGGGATGAGCACCGGTCAGGAACGCTGCGGCTGATCGTGCGTGATCTCCCGGTCCGTCCCCTTTGGCTTCCGCATTATCCTGTGCCAGACCGGTCATCACACAAAGGTGGTCTTTGACACTGGCAAGCGGTTCCAGCGTTGGTGAGAGTTGCCAATCGGCGCCCTCCCCTTTCGGCGTCCAGTCAGGAACAATGACGCCGTTCGGAACGAACACAAACGCCATCCGATTCGGTGCACCAGTGGCACCCGCCGCCCATCCGTTAGACGGAAGCATGGCGTTCAAGACGGGCAACCCGAGCGTCGCACCGACACCTTTGAGAAAAGTGCGTCGAGGAAGTTTTGGTTGATTGCGTGTCATGAACGTCCCCACTCCGAACCATTTGGATAAAGACCACGGGATTTACCGCCGTCACAGGATCAGTCTATCAACTGCCAGGACT
>JBAXBD010001091.1:0-1672 GCA_037142165.1 Schlesneria sp.
AAGTCCGGCCGCTTCGAGCAGTCGACCCTCCGACTCCAGCCGTAACGCGTCAATCTGAGCCATTCGAGCGAAGGCTCGAGTGTCTTGTGCGACAGGCAGGCTGTCGGAAAACGTCATTTCGCGGGGCAAAATGTATAATGCGTCGGAACATTCCGTTCCGCGACGCCAGACCTGCATCGCTTCGCGATGGTCGATCAGCCATTGCTTCAGCGAATCTGTGGCGACAGACCAGCCATTTGCCATGACTGCATTGGAGTTAGCCCAATCAAACTCGATGTTCCTGGCTCTGTAATCAGCTTCAACGGCCGTTTTCAGTCGCACTGCTTCCCGAAAGTAATCGAATGCGTTTTCACCAGGCTCGATCTCGATCCGACAGAATTCATCGACGTCGAATGGAATCGGTGCGGGGGAAACTTTTGACAAACACCAGAATCGAATCAGCAACGGCGAAATCACAAGGAATGTAACAATCAGGTTTCGCCAGAAAGTGAACGAGCGAAGAAATGACCATCGAACAGCTTGCGGACTTGATGAAGTCCCTGACTCCTCTGTCGGCATGAAATAATCGCCTTAATCATTTGTGAAGCGAAAAGATTAAGACATTGTGTCATTTTCGGGAGCGGCAGTCAATTGGAAGGTTCAAGGCACACGCTGTTCCGTTGGCGTTCTCAATTGCAGAGTCGCATCGAAACCCTTGGCGCCAAGGCTGCGAATGCGAGCCGATGTGGTTGATTCCCGTTCGTATTGCATCAGTCCGTCTGCGGTCGGTTGCATGGGATCAGCAGGCCAGACATCGATGTAGTCTGGGATCAGATCAGATGTCTTGGCGGGGAATTCGCCATGGTCGCGGAAATAAATCTGTGTCGCCAGAACCAGTTCCAATCCGACTTTGCGTGATCGATCTTGCCCGATCTCCTGGTCATACATGGAAAACATATCTAGCGCCTGGTTTGCAACAATCGACCGTTGAACGGCCCGTTCGATCAGGGCAGGTGGAAACGACTGAGAGGAAATTTCTCCAGACGGTCTGAAGAGGCCAACGATCGGCGGCTGAGCCCTGGGACTACGTTCGGCCAGAGGTTTATCGACTTCGCGCAAGTGGTTTGTCAGGACATGAGTGAATGTCCGGCGGGCGACATCGGGTTCCCCGACAATCCATAAAAGCGCTTCCATTCCCGCCGAAGCATATGGCTCGAATTTCTCGTTCTTTTCAGTGAGTCCTAACTGTATGCTCCAGCCCGTCCTGGATAACGCGTTCATGATGAACAGGTAATCGACTTTCAATCCTGCCGACGGTGGTTCCGATCTCTGATTCACAGCTCTGACCTGATTCAGCACCGAACGAAGTTCCTCGGCGCCGAGTCGCGAGTCTTCGGACCATCTGATCAGTCTTCTAGCCGCCACGCGATAATTCCACATACCGTGCAGCTTTTGAGTGACGAAACCGTGACGACCCAGCAGGTCACTGCTTCGCAAGATCGCCAGATAGTTTTCCGCTGCGTCGAACAGACGACCCTCCGATTCGAGCCGCATCCCGTCACACTGCACCATCCCAACGAGTTCTTGGAAGCTTTGCAAATCGGTCATCATTTCATCGAAAGACGTTGCGAGAGGCGAAGCAAATAACGAATCGAAACAGTCGGTTCCGCGACGCCAGACCTGCATCGCTTCG
>JBAXBD010001092.1:0-1666 GCA_037142165.1 Schlesneria sp.
ATCCTGATTGGCGCGAAGGTGTCGGGGAATTTTCAAAGCGTCAACTTTAGCGGGGCGAAGTTTGAGGGGGCCGATCTCTCGGCGATCGATCGCGATAATCTTGCCAGTTGCTATTTCAAGGAGCTACCTATGTACGATGCCAGGACAAAGTTCCCGCCGGGATTCGATCCTGTTGAACACTTATGGAGGCGGGCGGAATAGCGCTTGCACGGGCAACGCAACGAAGGGTTGTTTCTTCGAGAAAACCCGGGCTCGACTGAAAACCGTGCCACTGACCGTGCCACTGTATGACGGTCTTCCGCGAAGCAGTGCCGAGTGGCACAACGAACGTCGATTTCAAGCGACCGCGTCTCCGAGGACTCCGAAGCAGTGGAATATGGAGATGAAGGCAAAAGGAACCTGCGTCAATCGTGCTGTTGCTTGTCCGCAGAGTAGCTCTTCCGTTGTTCAATCGTCGGTGACCCCGTTGATCAGAGAATGGCTGACGATGGGTCAAGCGGAACAACGGATCACCTGCGCTGACGAGTTGGTTGAAAACGCCCAGCTTTCGTTTTATTCTCATGGGGGTTAAGCGTCACAATCATTGACTGATGCGGAGCGGTTTCAATTTCATTTCACGAATGGATTATGCGCTGACGTCCGCAAGTGACCACGCAGAGAGAGAATCATGATTAAGCTTCGATTGTTAATTTCCGTTTTGGTAATAGGCATTGGCTCCGTGGCTTCGGCGGGTCATCTCGTCACAAACGGTGGTTTTGAAGTAAGCGGCTTCAGTGGTTGGACGGGGTCGGCAGTGAGCGACAGCATTAACAACTTCGTCGGCGGTATGAGCGCTGTGGGAATCATGCCGAATGAGGGAAGTAAACAAGCATACTTTGGAAACACCTCGCCGGAGGTCATTTCTCAGAGCCTTTCAACCACTGTCAATGGCTCGGAAACGATCGCATTCGCTCTCGCGGATATTGCTGGCAGCAACACGGATTACGTGAAGGTGTATTTCGGGGGTACTCCGACTGCGAGTACCGTGGTTGGAGGAACTTTGTTGGCGACAATCAGCAACACCGGTTCCGGGTACAAAACGTACTCTTATAACGCGACTGCGACTTCGAGTTCTACCATTTTAAGTTTTTTAATCACGAATCCTGGAGGTGGCTGGGCTCTTGATGCGATTTCGGTGACCGAAACAAATGGTGGGGGCATTGCAGTTCCCGAGCCGTCGACTTTTGTATTGGCTTGTGTCGCCTGCGTTACCGTTCTGGCGCGCACCTTGTTCCGCCGTCGTAAGGAAAAGCTTGGCGAAGTAATCGCCTGACGAGAAGTAATCGCCTGACGAACCGACCTCGTTCGATAACACTAGTCCACGGGTGGCCGAATCAATTGGTTGCCCGTGGATTTTGTTTCGCGTCGCTCACACATTGTTCGTAGTTCCGAGTGTTGCTACTTGTTTGCTGAGATTAACAAGTCGTCGTTCTACTACACTAACTTAGTCGATTTGCAGAAAAACGAATTGATCGACGCCTTCGGAATTGCGTCAGGCGGCTATCGCGATAACGACGTGAATGTTTCTTCCAATGAAATCCAGTCGACACTGCGTATGGTGGCGTTTTTAGTTTGTGGGTCATTCGATGGGTTGATCATTTCTGGGAGAAAGGCGAAGTTTCAATAT
>JBAXBD010001093.1:0-1665 GCA_037142165.1 Schlesneria sp.
TCCTTCGGGTGCTGTCAGTACTTTTCCGTCGGCGGCGCGCACGGTGTTCGGAGTAGGTCCGGGTGTAAACGTGTCGCTCAAGTGGCCGCAGCTTCCTTCCCTTTTGGAAAATCAAAAATCGATCCCTGTTGTCTATTCGCAGATCATTTCTTCGCAGGTTTGAAGATGACAATCTTCACAGTCAATTGAATGTCAAGTTTCGTCAGTTCGTTAAGCATCAAAGACTTCGCCTGTTCCTGATTGAACCCGCCAGAACCGGCTCCGATTAGAGGAAACGCAATCGAACCGAAACCCTGGTCCCGGGCTAGTCTTGTTGCATTCTTCACCGAATCTCGAATTGATCGTTCCGATGCTCTCCAGAGCATATTAATCCCCGCGACGTGGATGATCCCTTTGAATGGGAGTCGTCCCGCAGTCGTCAGCACCGCGCTACCAAGGGGGATCGGGCCGTGAAGGCCAACCTCTTTGAACGGGGCCGTACCACCGCGCCGTTTGATGGCCCCGGAGACCCCCTGCGGCAACAGAAGCCACCACGGAATGATGTTGCGGTTCCAGGCGTTAACGATCACGTCGACCTCTTGATCAAGCAGGTCTCCTTCCACGACTTCGATCATAAACAGCCTACTTTCGGTGTTTACAATAGGTATGAGACTCTTCGACAGGAAACTTGTTCCCTAAATCGACATTATTCAAGCTGCTTTTCTTCCCCCAGCCGAAAATTCTTTCGAACGTTGGTAACAGCGGATTGTTCTCGAGACTTTTCTGAAAATAGACCTCGTGTTCCTTCTCTTTCATCCCCATTTCGTACAACGCCTCATCGTGGTCCGTGATCCCCGCTTCGTGGAAATATCTCATCATGATGAAATACTCACAGACATTGCCACTTTCCAATCGTCCCGCGAAGTAGTAAGGCATGAACCAGCCGATCACGTAACAACAGAGCGAGATCATTCTGCCGATAATGTGATATTTGATCTCATTGTAACGTGACGGAAGAATGTCATATTGCTGCATGATCGCGAGCACCGTTTCCCGGTGCCGCCACTCATCCAGTTCGATCTGCCTGATCGCAGCTTTCTGTTACGGATTCCTTACGGAACCGGCGTGGCCGATGTAGGCAAAGGCGGCAGCTTTCTCAGCGCTGTAGGCGAGTTGAAGCAGTTTGACGAGTTTTTGATGACTGAGGTTCAACGCTTAGCCTCTATTCTTTTTCCGTGACGGGAGACGCGTTCAATTCATCTGGCTCGTCCGAGTGCGCGTATCCATCGCAACGAATAATCGGCTGTGGAGGATACTTGGGATAGTGATTCAGGCTGGCGGATAATTCGCACAGCAGGAAGCGTGAGCGTGCCGTGCGGACCTCTCGCCCGTTGCGGCACGTTTCACACATCGACATCCCAGGCCAACTCGCTTTTGTGGTCAATCATTCATCCCTGTCATGCTTAACGTGATGGAATGTCGGTTTGTTCTTTTGCACACGAATTACACGGTGAAACGGACTGACTTGGCAAGTGATCGGCATTCCTGTACAGCAGAAGTCTCGTTCAATAAACGGATTTCACTTCACTCGAACACGAAAAAATGAAAATTGAATTGCAAGCATGGGGAAGTGAAGGAGACATCCAATGTTTGAATCTCTCGTGACTGATAAGGTCACTTTATGAG
>JBAXBD010001094.1:0-1665 GCA_037142165.1 Schlesneria sp.
GGATTGAACCATTGTCTGGCGAATGACAACGCTGATTTCATCGCTGGCTCCGATCAATGCCAGCATTGTCAGGCTTAACCAGAAGTTTTGAGACAGTCCGAACACGATTGTTGCCGCTCCAAATGTCGCCACGGACCAGAGCAGAGTTCGTCCCGCGTGGGACATGTGCGACCGATGGGCGAGAACGACCGCCATCACAAAGGCACCCAATGCTGGTGCGGCTCGCATTAATCCGTAGCCGATCGAACCAACTCCCAGATGATCGGCGAAGACCGGCATCAAGTAGGTTGCTCCTCCCAGCAACACAGCGAGCAGATCCAGAGTCATCGCGGCAACAAGCAGTGGAGTGCCGAAAACAAACCGCAGTCCTGCGGAAAACGCTCGCCAGCCGGGCTCACGCTTTTCTGGCGGCTTTGGCGTATCGTTGGGAAAAAATAAGGTGATGCCCAGGCAACCCAACAAACAGAATCCTGCAAATAGATAGGACCACTTGACGCCGAACGCAATCAACACACCGGAAATGGCGGGGCCAACTAACGCGGCCGTCTCAAAGAGGCTGGCTGTCCAAGCGAATGCGTTCGCATAGGCAGACCTCGGTATCAGGTTTGGAAGGATTGACGCTCGCGTCGGACGGGCAAATGTGAGTGCGACGGCGTTGTCGCTCACGAGCGACAGCGTCGTGAACAACGACACGCCCTGATGAATCCAGGCATGTAGCAACGCCAGCGTCAATGGAACCAGTGTCAAGGGGATCTGCGTGCATATCAAAACTCGTTTTCGGCTAAACTGATCGGCGATATGTCCCGCAGGAAGAGACAGCAGAATCACGGGGATCGCGCCGACCAGTCCGACGAGTCCGATCGCAAGGGGATCCTTCGTCTTCTGGTAGACGTCCCATTGAACCGTGGCAGCCAACACTTGACTGCCGACGATAGCGAGGACGTAGCTCGCAGCAAACTGCCAGTACGCCACATATCGAAACGCTTCATAAGGATCATGCATTGAAAGTTGAATCCTGACTTGTTCTGCTCATGGCAGCCGAACAAGTCAGGATTCCTTGAAAGAGTCAAACGAACGACTTTGGTGGGCGGTACGTTTCAGTTTCTGGCGGCGGCTTTCGCTCCCCGGGATCGCGGCGATCAGTTTGCGTGTGTATTCATTCTGCGGGTTGGCGTAGATGGAGTCCGATGGACCGTACTCGACGATTTTTCCTGCGTTCATCACGGCCATCATGTCGGACATGAATTTCACGACGCTGAGGTCGTGGCTGATGAACACATAGGTCAAACCTCGCTTCTCTTGCAGGTCTTTGAGAAGATTCAAAACTTGGGCCTGCACGGAAACGTCAAGAGCTGAGACCGATTCGTCACAGATCAGGAAATCAGGTTCGACAGCCAGCGACCTGGCAATGCACAGCCGTTGGCGTTGCCCACCCGAGAATTCGTGGGGATATCGCTGCAGATGTTCGGCGAGCAAGCCAACTTCTTCCAGTAGTAGGGCTGCCCGATTTCGACGGTCCTGAGCACCACTGCCGATTCGATGAACGCTCATCGCCTCAGTAATCATCGCCTCGACAGTCATTCTCGGATTAAGTGAGCTGTACGGATCTTGAAAGACAATCTGCATGCGGCGTCGCTCTTGTCGTAATTCGGCACCACCCAGGTT
>JBAXBD010001095.1:0-1663 GCA_037142165.1 Schlesneria sp.
ACCCGCGAGCGACTGGTCCTTCCATAATGTCTAATCGCTTTAATGCCTCCGGCATTAGGAGAAACGGGCATTTTGCGAACACCTCGTCAACCGACGACAAATCCTTCACGGCGTTGCCCGCTGGGGCTTTTTATCAGTTTTTTGTTGTGTTTCTTCCTGGGGCTGAAGCGCCCCAGGCTTTACTCGGTTGCCGCCCTGCGGCTTAAGAACGCACGCGATCGCTCAACGCCTAAGCGAACTCCGAGAGGTGCTACCGAAACTCGAAATCCTTCTGAATTAAGATGGTCTTCTGGCATCGACAGAGCCTGGCGGTACCGCACGTTTGGTCCTATCAGTCCGGGATCGGCTGATCTGAAATATAGACGTCATCGAGGTACAGCGTCGCGGTTTTCTGTTTCTCGTTATATGCACTGATCCCGACTTCGAAGCTGTTATAAATCGTCTTTGCCAGCACCAATGTCTGTCCATGCGTGTCGATGATCTTCTGATCGTCCTGCCAGAGTTCAATCACGCCGTCGGGTTGTTCCGTGAGCTTAAGATGGGCCTTGAGACGCACCCATCGTCCCCTGGGAAACTCCACTTCCTGACCCTTTGGTTGCCGATAATACGGATGATCGAAGGCTTTGAGCTGAAAACAGGCATGCTTGCCATCCTCAATGACGATCCGCATCCCCGGATGCTGGTTGATCCAGGTTGTCTCGAGGTCAAGAACGGTGAATGGCATGCCGCTGGCCGTTGGGACGTAACACCAGAGCGACATCCAGACATCGTCCCCGTTCACGAAATGCATCAGCTCGGTAGACAAAGATGATTTTGCGGTGACCATTCCCGGGCTGGGGGGGACGGAAACGAACTTCAGCGCCGTCGTTCCTCGATGAACGACTTCGGCACTCGGTTCGATCCGGTTATCGAGAAAATCCGCTTCATGTTTCATGATCCGATTTCGAAGCTGCACATAGTCTTTGACCGCGGGCGACCTGGGGGATTGCAGTTCACACGCCGTCCAACCCCGTTTCAGATCGATCAGGTCACGCAGGTGCGTTACCCCTTCAAAATCATCCGAGAAACTCCGCTTGACCGGAACGGGTTCGCTATTTGGCACGGTGCGGAAGATGGCACCTTCGCGTTCGACGTAATTCTTGTCGTAAAAATCCGGGTCGTACACCTGTTGGGCGAATTCCCATTTTCCCGATCGCGAGTTCACCCGATACAGACGGCCCTTGTGGAGCTTGTACGTATTCCCTTTTTCGGTGACGGTCCGCTCCACTTCGGATTCCGGCAACGGGTCGATCGCCCCGCGTTTTTTAAAAACTGTCCACACGGTGCCCAACAGCATGAAGAGCAACAGGACGGCAATGGTCGCGATGAAAAACCGTTTCATGTTTGGTAAAGCCCTTGTCTCGGCGAGTAATTGTCGTCGTTTTGCGGGTCGATGATTTCGGTGAAATTCTTGTGATCTATCCGACGTCGATACGGTACGATAAAATCTTCAACAAAGTCATGTTCGCAATCAGTCAAGCGGCTCGATTATTTACGAGAACCGAGCGATTTAGTCAGGCGATCGTGAATGCTTTTTGGTAGCGGAATTGATTTGACGCTGCTATCCCTGCAATTTGTCATGTGATGACGATCATAAGATTGAGTTTATGGAGGTATCGACGTG
>JBAXBD010001096.1:0-1663 GCA_037142165.1 Schlesneria sp.
ACCATGGGTCGATGTTTGTCAGCTCGAAAATCTGCTCAACCGTCATTCCGGCTTTGAACGCGTACCGGATGTAGAACATCCGATTTTCATTCGGTTTCGACAGCATGCTTTCCACGACGTCCATCGTGGGTTGCTTCGGTGTCCCCCACAGATCCTTCTTGCCGCCACCCAGCCCGAAATGACCGATCTCAAGCCCACGGAGCGCTTTTTGAAGCGACTCTTGAAACGTACGGCCGATTGCCATGGTTTCGCCGACCGATTTCATCTGAACTGTCAGTTCAGGATCTGCGTCAGGGAATTTTTCGAACGTCCAACGGGGAATCTTGGTGACGACATAGTCGATCGTCGGTTCGAAACAGGCGAGTGTTTCGCGCGTAATATCATTCTGGATTTCGTCCAGACGGTATCCGACAGCCAGCTTCGCCGCGATTTTTGCAATCGGGAAACCGGTTGCCTTGGAAGCGAGCGCGCTCGATCGGCTGACTCGTGGGTTCATTTCGATAACCACCATCCGACCGTTTTTCGGATTGATGGCAAACTGGACATTGGAACCACCCGTTTCAACGCCGATTTCTCGCATCACTGCGATCGTCGCGTCGCGCATCCGCTGGTATTCCTTGTCCGAAAGCGTCTGAGCCGGCGCGACTGTAATGGAATCACCGGTGTGAACACCCATGGGGTCAAAGTTTTCGATCGCGCAGATAATGACGACGTTATCTGCGTTATCTCGCATGACCTCCATTTCGTATTCTTTCCAACCAATGATGCTTTCATCGAGCAGCACTTCGTTGATTGGTGAGAGTTCAAGACCCTTACGAACCTTTTCTTCGAATTCGTCGCGGTTGTAAGCGATACCGCCGCCGACTCCACCCAAAGTGAAGCTGGCACGGATAATCATCGGCAGACCGATTTCTTCGAGCGCCAGACGAGCCTCGTCCATATTGTGGACGATTCGGCTGTTACAGACATCCAGCCCGATTTTGATCATCGCCTGCTTGAACGTATCCCGTTCTTCGGCCTTCTTGATCACGTCAACTTTGGCACCCAGCATTTCGACGCCAAATTTTTCGAGTACCCCGTGTTTGACGAGGTCCATCGCCGTGTTGAGGCCCGTCTGTCCGCCCAGTGTCGGCAGCAATGCATCAGGCCGTTCAACTTCGATGATCTTCGCGACATATTCCCAGGTGATCGGCTCGATATACGTGCGATCAGCCATTTCGGGGTCTGTCATGATCGTCGCTGGGTTCGAATTGACCAGCACGACTTCGTACCCCTCTTCGCGAAGGGCTTTACAGGCCTGTGTACCTGAATAATCAAACTCACATGCCTGGCCAATCACAATAGGGCCAGAACCGATAATCAGAATCTTATGAATGTCGTCGCGACGGGGCACGGCGGCGGACCTTGAAGGAGCGTGAGGCGGGCGGGGCGAGCCAAGGCGATTCAGTGACTGGCCACTCCACTCCAGGGCCGAATCGCGCAAAACCACCCGAGACTAACAAACGTTTCCAGAGTTTCAAGGAACGAGCGAAGAGTTACTCGGATAAATCCTGATTTCTTCTTAATTGTCCAGTGCGATCTCTTTAAAAGCACCCTAAAATACGCGAGTTCCTGTTTCCTTCCCCAAACTTCGGGTTCTTCATGATTGTTGAAGGAATCGTGA
>JBAXBD010001097.1:0-1655 GCA_037142165.1 Schlesneria sp.
GAACAGTGCTGTTCCGGTACTAGTGAATTCCTGGCGATGTTCCCACTGGAAAATGCCTCGGTTGACGTCTTTGGGAACCAGTGTCCGGCGGCCAAGACCAAGGTTATCCAATCCCCCGTCATTGACGTACAAGCCAAAAACGGAACCGGCATACGGATTCCCGTTCGCATCGGTCCCCAGATAACTGCCGTTGACCCCTGCGCCCGGACCTCGCTTACTGTAGTAGTCTGCCAGCAAGCTGAGCTTCACGTTGGGATTATCAGGTCGCGTGATGCCGAACAGGGAAAACGCATCCCATGTTGTTCGGACCGATGCTCCAAATACCCGGTCCACTCCAACTTGAACCCCTTGCAATGGGGTGTTGGCGCTGATGTTCTCGACAGGCACGCTGACTTGCGGCGCCGTGAAGATGGGAAATTGATCGACAAGGAATTGAGAATTCAGTGAGGTGATCCAGTAATGATCTTGGGGGACGAGAACTCCGGTTTGTGGGTCGATCCGGGGAGGAGTGTTATCTGCCAGCAAACCTTGTTCGCGATTTTCGATGAAGATGTCGCTTGCTTGAACGCGATATCCAGGCATGCCGTACTGGCTGGTGGTAATCCAGGCATTCTGGGCGTGGTAGTTTTTGATCGAGTTCTGTCGAATTCGTTCGGCTCGCATACGGATCGAGCTGTCGAGCTGTGTTGAATAGGTTTCGAGCTCGGCGTCGAGAATCAGCGCTCGATTTTCGGTGGCATCGTAAAAAGCCCGTTTGGCGGTGATTTTATTGTTTAGCTGGCGAACGCTGTCTCGCTGGCGAATGACGATGTTACCTTCGAGGTAAACCTGATATTTCTGTTCGGGGCGCTGCAGCTTGTCCGGGCTGAAGTCATCTGTCCAGATAACGACTCGATCGGCCGAGAGATCGATCACACCGAGATCGAAGCCGTTTTCTAATCCGACCCCTTCCACGAGGATGTTCACTCCGCCAGTGATTCGCGTGATTTGTTCTGGAGGAGTTGTGTCGGTTGAGGGGTCCGTTTCGAAGTTAAAGGGACGGCCAAAACTGCGAGGTGAAACGCGGATACGGCGAAGTCCTGTTGGCGATTGCATTTTCACTGGTCGCCACGTGGGGTCGACATCGTTCGCGACAGGGACGGTAAATTGTGTTTGATGGAGTTTACTTCGCGAAGGCCCCGATTTGCGTTGTACCGCTCGTTTGAATAATGGGTCGTCCCGTCCCGGTCGGTCCGTGGCACGGCCGCGAACTCTTAGAGTAATTCCTCGAGTCGCGTCAATTTCCAGCCAATGCGACTGATCGGTTCGCGAGCTGTTCGGCTCTTCGATACGGACGTCTCCTTCGAGATAGACGGTCAACCGCTCGATGTTACCGGGATTTCCTTCCGCCTCATGTGCCCAGACCACCATGCTATCGGCAGTGTAGGTCGATTCCCCCTGCTCGATACGACACTGTCCACGGAACAGAGCCACGGTCCCCTGCTCTTCATGCCACTCCTGACTCCATTCAGCGGCAATCTTAATTTGTGAGACGGGGCTGCCGACAAAAGTTTCGTCTGATGCACCTTGGATCGGTGCGCGCGTCAGCGTCACGGCGGCCATGATGATCACAGCCGACGCCACGAGTAACCAACCGGTAGTGAACTGGTGGTTCT
>JBAXBD010001098.1:0-1652 GCA_037142165.1 Schlesneria sp.
GAAACGGACCAAGCCGAAGCGGCTAGAGAGTTGATCGGTAGTAAGTAGAAAGTAGAACAGGACGAGAAAAGAGATTGACTCGTCGACTTTTCTACTCATGAGGAACTTGACGTCGGAAGTGTCAAAAAAGTTCCTCGGGTTCACGACTTTCACAAAACAACTTTCTAGCCGCTTCGGCTTGGTCCGTTTCCAATTCATACCGAATTGTCAAAGATCAGATTCGCTGTAGTACATCACAAAACCGGGAACACAGGGCCTGTGCCCATCGGTGTTGTCCGCAGTAAAATTCTTCTGGTTCAAACATTGATTCGACAACTGGGGCGACGAAAGCCAATGGGAACCACCCGAAACTTCCTCTTGCCCGTCAAGTAAACTGCTTGAGCACCTTCGTGGTCCTTGAGCACCTTGGGCAATTTACAGGCGTTTTTTGCATGGCACCTGGTGTCCAGCTTGAGCATCTTCGATCGCACCTTCGTAACCGTTCGGCTCGATCATCACCCATAAAGTCCCATAGGTCCCATAAGTCCCATTCTCCCGACGGAAGAAAATCCTAGGCATGATCACCTTCGTCGCCGCTTGAACACCTTCGTCACCGCTTGATCACCTTCGGCGTCGTTCGCCTGTTGGCCACGGTCGCGGTTGATCATCTTCGTGAGCACCTTCGGAAGCACCTTCGAAACCAATGTCGAGGCCATCTTTGTGGCCATCACCTTGAGCACTGTCATGACCACCCTCCTGACCACCCTCCTGAGCACCTTCATCCAAGCCTTCCGCCTCGGTTTCTGCTTGTTCTTCTTCCGACGAAGTTGCGGCCGTTTCAGGCAAACTCCAATTCCAAGGCCCGGCAAAAGCATACTTCTCGGATCTCACCTGAAGCTCAGCACGGGCTCGACGGAGTGTCGCACTGCTGATTTGGTTGTCGGCGGCATCGCGATTGACGGTCGTTGCCGGAAGAGGGCATTGCGATAATTCGGTTCTTAACCACCTCACCGCAAAGTTGAGTTGTGATTGCTCGTCGCGTGCCGCCCGCTTCTGATCCTGAATATAGTCATCACATTCCGCCAGGTACTCATCGCTGGTGAGCGTCGGCGGTTCCTTTTCCCATTCGATCACGCCCCCATCGATCTGATACGCCAGCGATTTCGGCAATTCACAGTAATTTGTTTTCACCGGTAACAACAACCGCCGATTCTGATTCTCCAGATCCTGCCCGACCATCCAGACCGATCGTGCCGCCGATCCAAACGGTCCTAAATCGACCGTGCGGCGGATACTTTGCGCCATTTTGCTGGTCCCCTTCACGTTGCGGGGAAGGTTGGAGACAACCACGATGGCCACGTTCGTCTCCATGGCCAGCTTCGCCAGCCGTGCAGACAGCCTTTCGATCGCGGCCTTTTTCTTTCCCGTGGCTGACTCCAGAAAACATTCGATCGGATCGATCACAAGCAGTCGAACGTTGGTCCCCGCTTCTTGCAACGACCTCAATCTGGTTTCCAGAAACGGGAAGTCCCGATCAAGTTGAAACGTCCACGCCAGATCCTGTTTTGTATCGTCGTCCCGTTCGCGCAAACCGGCGATCGAAGTCACTTTCGTCAGGTCGGCATTCGACGCTTCCAGTCGCGGAAGGATATTTTCCGCCAGACCATCCTCCG
>JBAXBD010001099.1:0-1646 GCA_037142165.1 Schlesneria sp.
CTACTCATCCCATCAAAGTCAGTGCTACGTCCGCCTGCCGTTTGAAGATCTGGGCGCATCAAGATGGCGACTAAGCGATCAACTGAGCCCGGCTTGTTACGATCGGGATGGAAACGAACTTTGCCGTCGCGGGCTGTATCTGGATATGGCTCCGTGGCAGTCGGCGGTTTTTTCGCTGACGTCCGTCAACACTTGATAGCGATCTGGTGTCGATCCCACATGACGCATTTATCGTGATCAGTTGACGGCTTCGGCCTGAGGTGTCGGTTTCAAAGGCCCATTCGTAGAAGCTGTCGTCGATCGGACTGGAGGCAGAAGCCTACCGACCCAGACACCTCCGCCGATTCCCAGAGAAGTACCACAGACAAGCAGCCTGGAACCTCGGGCGAGAAACGAAAGGACGCGATCGGCGGTAAAACTCAATGCGGTCAACATCGCCTCGGCCAAGGTGAGACCCAACAGCAATCCCGAGATCTGTCGCCAGCGCTACCCCGCCAATTAAAATGATCTCAATTGAGTGTCCAATCGAAATGAATTCTTGTCCGGGTCTTCTCTCACGCTCATCCTACTCGTTTGCCGTACCGTTCATCGGTCATGCAACGTCGAACACACTCTTGCGAGTCACAAAAACAAGTCACTTTCCTGGCGAAACTCGACGATCAACGCTGCCCCTGTCCTGATCTCTAGTGATACTCATTTGTAAAGAACCCATGAAGATGGGGCCACGGAAGTTTAAACTCATTTGGAAATTTCCATTTTTTCTTGGAAATCGGAGTTAATCATCAACCGGGGCTGCGGACCATTCATTGCTGAATTGCTTGGACGGTTTTGGTGATCGTTCATAGTTCGATTCTGGACGTTGAATATTTGGAGAATGTAATGATTCGTAGATTGATTTGTGGCATGGCCGCTGCGGCACTTGTAGCAACATCCGCTGTTGGTGCTTACGCTCAAGGGACACCCGGAAAGGACATCGTAACGACAGCCGTTGAGGCTGGATCGTTCAAAACGTTGGTTGCTGCGGTAAAAGCTGCTGGATTAGTTGAGACCCTGCAGGGTAAGGGCCCATTTACAGTCTTCGCTCCAACTGATGAGGCCTTCGCGAAGCTCCCTGCTGGAACTGTTGACACATTGCTGAAGCCGGAAAATAAGCAGAAACTGATCGCGATACTGACCTATCACGTTGTACCTGGCAAGGTTCTGGCAGCAGACGTCGTCAAGTTGAATGCTGCTCCAACAGTGAACGGCCAACGCGTTGACATTAAGGTCGATGGCGGCAAAGTGAAAGTTGATCAAGCAAACGTCGTCGCGACAGACATCGCGACATCGAACGGCGTGATTCACGTGATTGATCAAGTCATTCTTCCCTCATCGGATGATATTGTGACGACAGCTGATAAAGCGGGGACTTTCAAAACATTGATCGCCGCTGCGAAAGCTGCTGGGCTGGCCCCCGTCTTAACGGGTGATCAGGCATTGACGGTCTTCGCCCCAACGGATGCCGCGTTCGCAAAACTTCCCGCCGGAACAGTCGAAACTCTTCTCAAGCCTGAGAACAAAGACAAGTTGGCCGCCATTCTTAAGTTCCATGTAGTACCAGGTCGCGTCTACTCGAACGACGTTTTGGCGAACAAGGGGTTGAAAAC
>JBAXBD010001100.1:0-1644 GCA_037142165.1 Schlesneria sp.
CCCGAAACCTTCGCCTGGTCGAAGTGCTGCGCGGCATCGGCGGAAAGCACGGCAAGTCACCAGGGGAAGTGGCTATTGCCTGGACGTTGCGGCTACCATCTGTCACCGCTGCGATCGTAGGGGCCAGAAAACCCGGACAACTCAGCCAATTGATCGGTGCCGCCTCATGGCGGTTGTCTCCCGCTGAGGTGAGCGAAATTGATCGATTTCTGACAGAGAACCCCGGTTGAAGAAGTGGGTTTTCAGCCTCGGTACCGTCGAAGATTCAATCAATCACGCCAGAAGTCGCTTAGAAGCGGCAAAAAGTTAACACAACATGAGGAGTACCATTGCTTTGAACAAACCTGTCGCTAAGTCGCATGTTGGAATTCGCCAGACAAATAGCTCGGTATCTCCATGAAGAGAGCGTACGCGATTCAGCGTCCGGTCGAAACCGGAGAGATTTCAGAGGACTGTGGACGCTTGCGGCGATTTCGAAAGCGGGCGGCGGATGAGTTGCGCGGCTTCCTCCTTCGTTATCGCTGTTCGGCTTGAGAATGAGTGAGTCGATTCCCCTCGATTGCCACCTTATGGTGGGGGATCTGAGCACCTCAGAATTGAGGGCCGATTCGCTACCTGGTCGGCAAGAGATCCGGAGTTTGTTTGGGGATGTGATATCGATGTCGAAAGTCGTGGCTTCGTGCTACCGCCTCCGATGCTGCTAGCATCCGCAATCATCGTCAGAACAAACGACCGGATTCGCGGGCTCCGTGGAGTACGCGGATGATTGCAACTTCGCCATCTTCAGCGGCGTAATAGATCACATAAGGACGAACGGGAAAATTTCTCAGATTGGCGGCCAATTCGGGGCAAGCTTCACCGATCTGCGGCTGGCGGGCAAGCATGTCAAATCGTGCAACCAGGCGCGAGATCATTCTGTCTGCAGCTTTGACATCATCTTGAGCAATATACCACCAGATGTCGTCCAGGTCGTCTTTCGCCGGGGCCGTCAGACTCCACGTCATCAGGTGTTTCCGCCGCGTGAGATTTGCAATCGTTCGCGACCGCGTTGGGAGATATCGTCGATTAGTGCCTGCCGATCTCCCTCCGTTCGGATGACGACGACTTCACCCTTTTCGAAGGCCGTTAACCCCTCATCAAGATCGCTCTTGAGGCACGCAAGGTGCTGCTCGCGTTCCTGTAATAGGCGAACCGCTTCCGAGACTGCTTCATCTGCAGTAGCATACTTGCCGCTTGCCACTTCAGATTGAATGAAGGCTTCTAAATCGGGGGGAAGACTCGCAAGCACGATAAAAAATCCTTTGTAAGACCACCGACGGTCATGGAAACTCGAAGGTCGTTCGAGTGGTCTCGATGATATTCTCTCGACTCCCTGTACAGTGCAAGCATATCGTACCGAAGACTCTCGCGTCAAAATCAATGGCGTTCGTGCCAAGTCCAGCGGTCGAAGACTTCTGATCACAATACAATTGAACGATCACCGCGTAACCGCGATCTGGCATCCCTCGGGGATGCAATTCTATCTTTGAGGACCGCGTTTCCGGTGGTGTCGCTGACGCTCAATCCACCGGCTAATTGCTGTAGTCCCGATGGGACAGAGATGATTCTGGGGCGTGGATTTTTATTGCAAGCCGGTCGAACCGA
>JBAXBD010001101.1:0-1641 GCA_037142165.1 Schlesneria sp.
CCTCGCAAATCGGGGGGCAGGTCGGTCGGCCGGACATGCGTGCCTTCGCTCATCATTACCGCCCGCTCGATGGCATTATCAAGCTGTCGAACATTCCCTTTCCACTGAGCAGACATCAGCAGCCGGATTGTATCACTGGAGGCGAGGGTCGCTTTGCGTCCCATGGCTCGAGCGTGCTTGCCAATGAAGAATTCAACAAGTTCGGGGATATCATCCAGTCGTTCGCGTAACGGCGGAATGCAGATTTTCACCCCATCCAGCCGATAAAACAGATCCTCCTGAAACCTGCCCGCGGCGATTTCGATGGTCAGATCTTTCGTCGTAGCAGCGATCACCCTGGCATTGGCGGTGTAAGGTTCAGTTCCACCGACCGGAGTGACCTCTTGCTTTTCGATGGCTCTCAGTAGTTTTCCCTGAGTAGCCAGCGGCAACTGTGTCACTTCGTCCAGGAACAACGTCCCTTGGCCGACATGTCGAAATAAGCCAGGGTTCTCGCCGGCATTTCCAACCGAGCCAAACAGCATTGATTCAAGCTCGGTATCGGGACGAGTCGAGCAACTCGCAACCATGAATCGTTCGTTCTGTTTCGGCCCCCACTTGTGGATCGCTCGAGCAAACAATTCCTTGCCGGTTCCTGATTCCCCGACCAGCAGCGCATTGGCGTTAGTGACGGCCACCTTGCGAATTGCATCACGCACGCGTTGAATGGCTTTACTGGAACCGACGATTTCGTCGCTGTCGTCACGGCGAGAAAGTTCACGACGAAGAGCCTGATTTTCCAGGTACAGTTCGCGGTACTCAAATAATCGCCTGAGCTTATTTGCCAGATCATCAAAAATGACCGGCTTGACGAGGAAATCAAAAGCTCCTGATTTGAACGCCTCAATAGCATTCTCGACCGTGGCATAAGCGGTGATAATCAGGCCCGAAATATTTGGATTCAATTGCTGTAGCCGACGGAGCAACACCAGCCCATCGCCGTCAGGAAGCTGAACGTCACAAATCGCAACGTCGTAATCCTTTAACTTGGCCTGATGGATACCCGCTGCCACCGTTGAGGCTACGGCGACTTCGTATCCTTCTTCAACCAGAAATTCACGCAACGATGTGCGGATAATGTCTTCGTCTTCAACGATCAAAACGGAATGGACACGCTTAAACATCATGGGAAAGTATCTGCAAATCGAGAACAGATCAAATGGAAAATCATAACCCTAGGAACTGACGTCGTGTTTGGCGAGATCAATCCCAAAATAAATCAGGAAGAATTTCGGCAACTCTTCGACCTCATGTTGCGTCGAATTATGGTATCGTAGATGCGCAGCGAGAAAGTGAAAGCCCAACAGCCACAGTCGGCGACTTGTTGACAGATTTGGCCATGCCTTAATAATAGGAAATTAGACATACCGTCTTTTTACTCGGCAGCGGAGTTCGATGATGACGACTACATCCAATGCGGGCAACTATGTCGATTTTGACGAGTATGTCGGTCTGAAGCTCGAAAAGACCCGTTCGACGATCCGAACGACAGATTTGCTCACGGCGCTGGCAGGCGTTGCCGCAATGTTCCTGGGGTATCTGCTGCTGTTTGTCGTGTTCGATCAATGGGTAGTCCGCGATGGTTTTGGGCCAACCTGGCGT
>JBAXBD010001102.1:0-1638 GCA_037142165.1 Schlesneria sp.
GATGGTGAATTATGATCTACCGTGGAATCCGAATCGTCTGGAACAACGATTCGGACGAATTCACCGAATCGGTCAATCGGAAGTTTGCCATTTATGGAACCTTGTCGCGAACGAGACACGCGAAGGCGAAGTCTATTGCCGACTTTTGCATAAGCTCGAAGAGGCACGCACGGCACTTGGTGGCCAGGTTTTTGACGTCCTTGGGCAGTTGACGTTCGACGATCGCCCGCTCCGTGAATTGCTGGTCGACGCGATTCGCTATGGGGACAATGCAGATCGAAAGGCGGAATTCTTCAAAGCTGTCGACAATGCTGCGGAACGCGAACGGTTGAAGGAACTGATCGAAGGGCGGGCACTGACTCACGACTCAATGGATGTCAGTCGCGTCCGAGCTATCCGCGAAGAGATGGAACGAGCGGAAGCACGGCGACTTCAACCCCATTTTATTGCCTCGTTCTTCATGGAAGCGTTTAAGTTGTTGGGTGGGACAATCCATGAACGGGAGCCCAAGCGGTATGAAGTCAAACACGTTCCCGCGCTGATTCGCAATCGGGATCGCGAGATTGGGCGCAGTTCACCGGTTCTCCTGCGGTACGAACGGATCGCTTTCGACAAAAACCTGATCAGCATTCCCGGAAAAGCGATGGCCGCTTTTGTCTGTCCCGGTCACCCGTTGCTGGACGCATCACTCGATCTGATCATCGAGCGTCATCGTGACTTGCTGAAGCGGGGAGCGATCCTGGTTGACGAGTCGGACGACGGTAAAAGTCCGAGGGCGCTGCTCTACTTGGAGCATTCGATTCAGGACGCACGTACTGACCGCAACGGAAATCGACGGGTTGTTTCCAAGCGTCTACAGTTCGTGGAGATTGATGAATACGGTCATACACGAAACGCTGGCCCGGCCCCCTATCTCGACTACCGTCCGCCAACCAATGACGAAGCCGACGTCATTAAATCAGAGGTGAAGCTGGAATGGATGCGGGACAACCTTGAATCGCAGGCGATGGATCACGCGGCATTGCATCTTGTGCCTGATCACCTTCAAGAGATTCGCACTCGCAAAGAGGACCTGATCGACAAAACAAAAGCGGCTGTTCGGGATCGACTGACGAAAGAGATCAACTATTGGGACCACCGGGCTGCCACGCTCAAGGACCAGGAACTCGCGGGTAAGGTCAATGCCAAACTCAACTCAGGAAAGGCAAGAGAACGTGCCGACGAATTGACTGGCCGATTGCAGAAACGCCTGGCGGAACTGGATCAGGAGCGGAAGCTTTCACCACTGCCGCCGGTTGTCCTTGGCGGGGCGATGATTGTCCCAATTGGGGCGCTCAGAAAAGTACAGGGAATGAGCGACTCGTCTCCACCAATGTTCGCATTATGCACAGAAGAATCCGAGCGTCGCGGGATGCAGGCCGTGATGGAAACCGAACGCCAGCTTGGATTCATTCCCCGCGACGTCAGCGACAAGAACCTAGGCTATGACGTGGAATCGTCCATTCCAGACACGGGTTTGTTACGCTTCATTGAAGTGAAAGGCCGGGTTCGCGGCGCGGAAACCATCACGATCACCAAGAACGAAATCCTGACAGGCCTCAACAAGCCCAAACAGTTCATCCTGGCCGTGGTCTTGCT
>JBAXBD010001103.1:0-1637 GCA_037142165.1 Schlesneria sp.
CAGATACCCGTAACGTTTCCATCACGTATGAAGCAGTGATTCCGAGAATCGCGCAAGAGCCAAACCAGGTCAGGCCTGGAAGAAATGCTGAAAAAGCGAGTAGCCAGTCGTTGAGCGCGACGGCGCAAATCAGTCCAAAAATCGCGACGATCAGATTGGCGAAGAGACCTACGCCTGTGGGGGTCGTACTGCTTGTCCAAAAGCCGCATAGACTGAGGGCAACAGGGACGAGTAGCCCAAACTTGCCGGAATACACGCTACCGATAAGCAGAAGTACTGAAGGTGCCAATAGAATTGCGAACGCAGTGCAGAAGGGGACCAGTCCCCAGCCTCCCAAGGCAATTCGTACTGCCGAAAACCAATTGGTTAAATACCAGTCAGGCCGGCAGGATTTGAGGCTCTCCAGGAAATCGGAATACTGCATAACGGAGGCCTTCCTGTGTCCGACTCTGGAGGAGATCCGTCGTCTGGTTTTGTCAGCGTTGATTAGGAATTCTGGTCGTCTTGTGGTTTGAGTGCAAATGAAAACTTGATTTGCGATCAACTTTTTCGGCAGGCTTCCAGCAACCGATGCGGATGCCAGTATCGGTTTGTTTGTGCCGCTTGGCACAGCTGTGGAAGAAGGGATCGGGCATTCAAATTTCACAAATGGCCGAACGGTCTCCAGGTTCATACGGACCCGGTCGGCGAATTTTGAAATTGGAACGCCCGATCCCCGATACGAAATGACTGGCTGGTCGTGTTTTGTAAAACAAATACAAACACGACAAAAAAACGCAAAGACTACTGAGTGTGGGGTTGGTGGAGTCGGCCGATGAGGGAGTGTTCCAATCTTCTTGGCTTCAAAAAGGCTTCGAGGTTGATCACGACGAGTGTCCAAGGAAAAGCCGTTCGCCCTGGAAAAGTCACATATTTCCGCTGAAGGCATTCAAGGTTTGCGAACAGCCTCAACGAAATTGATTCCAGGAAGATGGCGATCAGATGGACGAAATTTGAATAAAAAGCGAGAAGTGATTGGGGTGAGTCCCAGTTCTGGCGATTGTGACGGCTAGAATCGGCGCCATGACTTTTGACCGCTGTGCCAACTCGAACGTCGTTAAGCGTCCACGTTTAGCAGGTCTTAGGAGGGAAAAAGTTGAACGGCGGGCGAGGTGCCCGCCGTGGATTCTCGTTTACGATTTGGGAATTCCGTTACAACGAGTGACTCGGGCCGGTTGGCGAATTGCGAAGCATCGCATCGAAGGTGGCGTTCCCAAGCTGGAGCTTGAGGACGAGGAAAATCGGAGGCGATTTGACTCGGCGCCTCGCCCTCCCGATGAAATCTCATAGCCCTACTACTCATTGAGGCAGCGGTCTACAATCCTCTCGCTCGCTTTTTCGGTCCTTTCGGAAGGTTGATTATGCTTCGTCTTGCAGTTGTTGTCGGTGGGCTTGTCCTCGCGGTTGCTTTTGTGAATCTGCCGCTCAGGGGTGATGCTGTCGCGGAATCCAAGACGCGTCTGCTCGAGGACATTAAATTTCTCGCCTCGGACGAACTGGAAGGTCGCGGTGTCGGGACCAACGGACTGAATGTTGCCGCACGATTCATCAAGGGCGAGTTTGCCAAAGCAGGTCTGGCTGTTGATCGAGTCAACGGC
>JBAXBD010001104.1:0-1636 GCA_037142165.1 Schlesneria sp.
TTTCTGCTGGTCGAGGTCGTGGCGAACCGTGCGCTGCTGATGTTTCAGTTCTTCCAGGTCCGCTTCCGTCACCGAAATGCTGTCGCAGTTTTGTTGTAACTGAGGCAACACTTCGGCCACCATGCGGCGCGTTCGATCGAGTTCGATATTCAGCGGCAACTGATCGCGTGCGGTTGTCCGAAGTTGATGATGAAGCTGATTGACTATGTTCATCGCATCCGGGGCAAACACAAAGGCCGAACCAAGCGCCAGAATGATTGCGCCGAGATTCTCTCGTCCCCGTTCATACAGATGCTGCAAGTGATTCAAGACAAACGTTGTCCTGTCGTCCGACAAATCATGGGTCATCGCGAAGCCTCCCGCTCGTGAGCCATTTGCAGATTTTTCCGGCAAAGTGCCGTGTATTCGTGATTCGGCCCCATCACCAGAGCACACAATGCCGCAGCGTTCTTGTAGTAGTAGATCGCGTCGCCAATGCGGCCGCCGTGACTGAAGACGAACCCTCGCCGACTTAATTCATAGACAAAACGATACTCCGATTGGCCCAAAAAATCGATCAAGATTCGACGCGCGTGATGAAAATGTTTTTGTGCGTCCCGGTGACCACAGCGTGCCATTTCCAATGAGGCCAGGTCGAGCTCGAGAAATCCCGCATAGGGATGAACGGGATCGCCCCCCGTCAGATCGTCCAGACCCCCTCGAGCGTCCCAGTAGGCGGAAGCTGCCTGATCCAGGTCACCCTTCAACTGATGACAAAGCCCCAGCGTGGCGGACAACTGGATGCGACACCAGCGGCCCCACGGGCCGGCACTGACGGTCCGCAGTGCTTCTTGACAAACCGCAATACCCCGATCAGGTTGCTGAGTCACAGCAAAGCAGTTTGCCACCGAACGATGAAAAGGGGCTAGTTGGTAATGACCCGGCCCGAAAACCCGTTCGAGAATTCGGAGCGAGCGTTGTGCCAGGGGAAAGCTCTCCTGAAAATCGTTACCGGCAAAAATCGCATCGGCCAGACAATGCAAAGTATGGCCAATGACCGGCCGCAATTCGCCGCCGGAAACCTCCAGCGAAGCCAGCAGTCGTTTCACTTCCGCGATCACGACATCAGGATTGTGCTGGATCGTCTGAAAATTGAATCGTTCCAGTCGGCTTGCCATCCCCGTCGGTGTCCCCGACCCCATGAGTTCAGACGCCTGATCCCAGAATGTAATGGTGTTTTTGGTTGAGCCGGACAACCAGGCACAGCGACCTCGAATCAACAGGATCTCGGCACGTAGCGACGGGGCAAAACGCTGGAACTCATCCGGCGAACGGACAATCTGGTCCATTTCTGCGTTCGCCGCCGACAACGTTCCATGATCCAGTTCCAACTGGCAGCGTTCCAGCCTTCGCTGTACGGAGATTGGCGATGTCGGACTGGCAGGTTCACAGCCACCAGGAGCAGGCTCAGCCAATAACTCACGCGCGGCCGGCACGTCGGGTAACAGACGCTTGATCCGACCGAAGACAATCTTCTGTTCTGACAATTGGTCAGCCGCGTCGACTCGGCCGGTTTGCTTTCGTTGTTTGACCGCCTGATCCCAGGAGGGAAACCACTGATCGGCCACACGGACAGATTCGGAATCGAGTTGTGCGC
>JBAXBD010001105.1:0-1635 GCA_037142165.1 Schlesneria sp.
CCTCGAACGAATTATCACAGGCTTTAAAGCGGAATAAGATGCGATTGCCCTGCCCAGAAGATGAAGCCACCCAACTTTAACTTGCACCTGCGACTTCATTTTTCATTGAGACGTTTTTCATGAAAGGACTTCCATTCCTCTTCAAGTTCTTTCACCGTCTTTCCGGTCAGGTCTTTCCAAAGTTCGTCAGTATAGTTTCCCTCCCGTGCGGCGGCATTCAGCTTACGGACGATCTCCTGATCATAAGTCCTTGTCACCCAATCCAGAAAATTCCCGCTGACACGATAGCTGCCATCATATTTAACGCTGGCAAGATTCCCTTTCGTGATTTCGGCCCCTTTCGACTGCGGCTCGTACAGGAACCAGCGGATGTAATCCGGAATCCCTTCGATCAGCCAACCCGGTGTCGGGGAAATGGTCCGATCGCGTCGTGGACGCCAGTAATTCTGGACTACATGAACCATCTCGTGGACGACACAGCCGAGCGCCTCCCGGTCTCGTTCGCCGCGAAACCATCGCAGGTTCAGATTCACACTCGCACCCGTTGCCGAGGCGGGGATATTTCCCATGTCGCTGCGAAATCGAAACGTCACGTCTGATGGGGCGGCATATCCCTCACTTGGCAACATTGCAACAATTTTCGGATACCATTCCAGAATGACCTGCTTCAGTTCCTTTCCGGCCCAGTTCGCCATATCAGGCGCCTCTGTCACATCGATCGAGTAATGAAATTTTCCATCATCGGAATCAAACGTTTTGAGAACCAGCTTTTGCACCGTCGAAATCGGTTCCGGTCCATTCGCGTCAATCACATCGATTTCACTGAAAAACGTATTTCCGAATGGATCACGAGCCTCGGTCCTGGAAGCGTCGACTAAGAGATATCGATATTTCCCGATGACTTCGTCGCCGTTTGTGATGGCAACGCCATATTGTCCGCCCCCGTCACCATCTTTTGGCCGCGTGTCGACATTCGCGATCAATATCCAGCCACACGTTGCCGGATCAGTTCCTTTTTTCGGTGCAGGACTGAAATTGTCGGCAGTTCCATTTGCCGCATACAGCTTGTAAACCTGCGGACCTCGTGTCAGCCCGTGCCAGGAATAGCTGTTGACCTGCTTAACGGAAATGATTTTGCCAAGGTCGATCTGAATCCGCCCCCCATCGGTCCCTGCACTGAAGAAAAAATTTTCCGACGGCTGGTCGTGGTTTGCAGGAACTCGACCATCATGCAGTACGCCAGGATCGCCCCCGTTCACGTCGCGACTGCCATCCACAACGCTGAACTTGGCGTCGGTTGCTGCGTCGTTACTCGCGGGGGCCGGAACCGACTTGAAAGCAAACCCCAACCCATGTTCGTGAAAGCCTGTGGCAACAGTGATATCCGCTTGCGCTTCCACGATACAAACGAACTGCAATAATCCGACGAGTAAAGTCGTGCCGAGCTTCATGGCAATCTTTCCGGTGAACTGCAGTCCCGATCCGCACGGTTACGAAATGCAAATCGCTTGAAACGATATCCTCGTTTCAAGCGATGTGAAAGCGTCGTTCCCTTCGAATTTCCATGACAAACCCCAAAGAAAAAAAACCGCCGCGATCCAGCCCGGTCGGATCGCGGCGGCCGAGGACTTGCGA
>JBAXBD010001106.1:0-1631 GCA_037142165.1 Schlesneria sp.
ACAGGCCGCAGCGATCATCAAAACGTGTCGCGGAAATCCGGGCGAGATCAACTCGGCCGAGTTCGCGTCGTGGATCGTAACAGCCAATGCCATCCTGAACCTGGATGAGTTTTTAACTCGGAAATAAATCATGACAGAATTGATCACACCTGCTCTGCATCAGATCCGAAGCGGGACTCGTCGGCATTTCTTCCAAACCAGCGGACTCGGCCTGGGTGCCATCGCGCTCCAGTCGCTGCTCGCCAGGGACGGTGTTGCAGCGAACTCCCCTGCCGCGAATCCGTTGATCCCGAAACAGCCGATGATCGCGCCACGAGCCAAGCGAGTGATCTATCTGCACATGGCGGGCTCGCCGTCGCAGTTAGAACTTTTTGATGACAAGCCTGAATTAAAGAAACTGCACATGCAGGATGCTCCCGCATCCTTTCTGGAAGGGAAGCGATTCGCTTTCATTCGTGGGGTCCCCAAGATTCTGGCGGGACAATTCGAATTCGCTCGGCACGGGCAGAGCGGCCAGGTCGTCAGCGAACTTTTGCCGAACCTGGCGAAAGTGATCGACCAAGTCTGCGTCATTCGTACTGTGACGACCGACCAGTTCAACCACGCGCCGTCACAACTTTTCACTCACACCGGTTCTCCACGTCTGGGCGGAGCATCAATCGGTGCCTGGGTGACCTACGGACTGGGGAGCATCAATCAGGATTTGCCTGGGTTCGTGGTTCTCCTCTCAGGTGGTAAGACACCCGATGCGGGAAAATCACTGTGGGGATCAGGGTTTTTGCCGAGCGTTTATCAGGGGGTGCAATGCCGAACGACAGGTGATCCGGTGCTGTACCTGGGTGATCCTCCGGGGATGGACCGGGACTTGCGCCGACGGATGCTGGATACGCTCGCAGAAATGAATCAGGCGGAATTCCAGCGCAGCGGAGACGCGGAAACGATCACTCGGATCGCCCAGTACGAACTGGCCTGTCGCATGCAGGTTTCGGTACCGGAGGTGATGGACATTTCCAAAGAGCCGCAGCATGTACTCGATCTGTACGGAGCCAAGCCCGGGTTTGTCTCTCAAGCTGAAAGTGCCGACGATCCTCGACAGCTTTACAAAGGTGACGATCCGACGTTCGCCAACAATTGTCTGCTCGCTCGACGACTGATCGAAAACGGTGTTCGTTATGTCCAGCTTTACGACTGGGGATGGGATCATCACGGATCGTCACTCGGCGAAAGTATTGATGAAACATTACCGATCAAATGTCAGCAGACCGACCGAGCGATCGCGGGGCTGATCACTGATCTCAAGCAACGAGGTCTCCTTGACGAAACATTGATCGTCTGGGGTGGCGAATTTGGTCGCACGCCGATGATGCAGAACAACGTTCGATCGGAATTGAAAAAGGGTTACATTGGACGCGACCATCACCCGTTTGCCTTCACGATGTGGATGGCAGGAGGCGGCATCAAGGGTGGGCTTGCCTACGGGCAGACCGACGAGTTTGGATATTACCCGGTTGAGAATAAAGTCAGCATTCGCGACCTGCAGGCGACAATCCTGCACGTGCTGGGACTTGATCCGTACCAGTTCCACTACACGTATCAGGGACTCGACCAGCGTCTGGTCGGGCCAACCGAGG
>JBAXBD010001107.1:0-1629 GCA_037142165.1 Schlesneria sp.
TCGAATTCGATGTCGACATGCCGGATGAACTCTTCAATGGAGAAGGGGTTGACTGGAAGAACTTTTGGACGGAGTTCAAGTAGGTCATGCAGAGACGCGAGTCACTTCTGAGGCGTGGCATCAACGGCTTCGGGCACCATATTCAGTTCACCGCGATATGGGCGTTCGAGAACTTCTGCTTTGCCGTCTCTTGAATCGATGAGCAGCAAATTTGACCAGAATCCGTTAAACGACCTGTATTCGAATAGACGATCATCCAAGTCTGACGGATTTACTTGATCCCAAAAAATTAAATATGTCGTCTGCCGAGATGTGCCGTCGTCCATAAAACGCACCCACATGAAACTCGTGGGCACCCACACACCGTTGATCATTTTCCATTTGGCGCTTGTTTCCCAGCGAGGAAAATCCTTCTCTTGTTGTTGTTCGTCTAACGCCACGTATTCCGTTCGGTTCACGGTGAAACCATGATGCTGGTCAATATAAATATTTCTCCGGACCGACGGAGAAAGTACATAGACAAGCTTCAGATCATCGTTCACAGTCTTTTCCAATGTGATTGACAATGCCCTTGACGCGAAGCGTTTGAAATTCGATTCGGTCGATCCACACACAGTGGTGGAAACGGTCGAGTCAATTAACCCGGCCGCGCAAGGGTTGAAACCAGCGGTCAAAAAACCTGATGGCTGCGTCCCTCGATTCCGAAGCTGAATGTGGCAAGTGGCACTCTTTCCCACCCCACCTGCTGGCTCACCGATGCCATGCCAGTCCAACATATACTCGCGATTCTGCAGGACGAGAGATACCAGGCCGTGAGCATTCACCTGTTTCCGAAGTGCATCCTTTTCTGCGGGGATGGGTTTTGCAGCGTCGCCGACAGCGCCCCCAAGGCCAACACGAATATTACCTGTTGTCTCAAACCGAAACCGACCGGATGACTCGTCGGATACCGCATAAAGCGACATTTTCGTCGGCTGCTCATCATCCTCCCACTTCTCAGTTCGCCTCGCGTGAAGCACCCAGCTTTTGAGAGCCGAGCGAGCGGCGATGACGGACTTGATGGCCTCAAGAGCACCCGGCCCATACACACCGAGTTCCTCATTCTCATCCGCCCTGACATCGACCACAGTAAGTGCGACAAACACACTCGCGTTGAATATTCCTCGTATCAGCAACATTGGAAAGCGTGGTGTATTCATCGTCTTTTCTCTCAATGTCAACAGAATTCACTGAAAGCATTTACGTTGTAATCATACCAAACACCCCACGAGACGCGACGAATAGTGGCAAATGTTGAATTCAGGCGAGCGGTGTCCCCCCAGACTGACCAGCAAACGGGAAAACTCGTAAACCGACATCATTCCTCCCGCCTCCAGAAACAGGTTTGCCAAAGCAACCAGAAGCATATCCTATTATTCATTATTAAGGGAAACAAGTGATATCTTCTGTTTTTTATTTTCAGCAAACTTTCGCGGGTATTGATTGTTCGCCGGCAGTGATCGTCGCTTGATCCGGTGTGCGTAGCATCGGCGCCACCCCCCGGACACGGGTACTGCCTCTACGACAGTGAACATGCGATCGGTGATCAAAAACATCCGCCGTTGCCGCAAAATTCACTTGCAAAATGCT
>JBAXBD010001108.1:0-1626 GCA_037142165.1 Schlesneria sp.
CCTCTGATTTAAGGAGTTGAGTGAAGACGTTTTTTCGAGTTTCAACGGGCTTTATCTACAGTCGTCCGCTGCGGAAAATTCCGTAGACCAGCCAGATCGCCAGAAGACTTGAAATGACATAGATGGGCAAAGTCACCCAGATCGTGCTTGAGCCTCTCGAGATAATCAGTGCCGAAGCGACGATCAGGGAGCCAATCACCATACCAACAACCAGCCGATTACTCGAACGTTCCAGCTCAAGAATAAAGTGGTCCAGATTTCGGTGCTCGAGTTGGATTCGTAAATCGTCCTGGCTGAGCTTTCTCAGAGTCCGGTTAATATGACCAGGGATGTCATGCGCATAGCCAAGCAGGCTTTGCGACTCGGACCACATTCGTTCGGCCATGCGCGACGGGGAGTATCGTTCTTTAACGAGTTTTTCGATGAATGGTTGCAGGTGTGCCGCCAAATTAAATTCCGGGTCGAGCGTGCGACCGACCCCTTCCAGCGTCACCAGACAACGAATCAGCAACATGAGACTCCCCGGACATCGAATCCCGTGATTCGACAAAATCGCGACGAAGTCGGAAAGAATATGTCCGACATTCAAGCGTTCGAGTTCGACTCCGTAATAGTTTGATACGAAATCCCGCATGTCGATCTGAAGGAGTGGCCGATCAATTTCCCGATGTAATTCACCAATCTGAAGGACCAGCCTCACCGCCGCATCAACATCTTGCTGGCTGATTGCCAGGAGCAGGTCGACGAGTTGCTCGCGAGTTTTCCCGTCGAGCATCCCGATCATTCCGTAATCGAGCAAACAGAGTGTTCCATCGCGAAGGATGCGGACATTACCAGGATGTGGATCGCCATGAAAAACTCCGAATTCGAAGGCTTGCTTCATGAAAATTCGGGCTCCGTTGGCCGCAATTTCCGCAGGAGTAAACTTGGCACCGACCATCAGCTTCAGATCGTCAATCCTGAGCCCATCGACATATTCCATTGATAAAACCGCTTCGGTCGTCAGTTCCCAATAAACCTGCGGCACGTACAGTGTGGCGTCCTGACGGAATAGTCGACGAAATTCGTCCATCGTCCGCCCTTCGCGGGCAAAGTTCAGTTCACGCCGAATCGACCGTGCGAAGTGATTGACGAGTCCAATCGGATCAAAAATTCGCGATTCAGGGATGTTACTTTCGAGCAGGATGGCGAGCTCTTGCATCAGCAATAAATCCCGTTCGACATCGCGAACCGCCGTGGGGCGTCGAATCTTGATTGCCAAGGGGGTCCCGTCAAAGTGCGTTGCACGGTGGACTTGTCCCAGCGAACCTGCGGCCAGCGGGGATCTTTCGAAGCTGGCGTACAGCTTTTCCACGGGTTGGCCGAGTTCGGCTTCAAGCTGGGCAACCGCTTCGTCGGAAGGGAATGGCGGTACCCCTTCCTGCAGCTTTTGTAATTCGATCAGCATTCCAGGGGGGACAAGGTCTGGCCGAGTGCTCATCACCTGCCCGAACTTGATGAATGTCGGCCCGAGCTTTTCGAGCGCCATCCGGATTCGTTCCACCTGCTGCAGATGGCGTAACGGCTCCGGGGGATTGCGGCTGAAACTACGTCGCCACCGATACCAGAAATTGCGCAGGCCAATAC
>JBAXBD010001109.1:0-1624 GCA_037142165.1 Schlesneria sp.
GAATAAACCGGCCTGCGATATGGTAAGCGTGCGACTTTAACCGGTAGACGAGTTGATCGCGACAATGCGAGGCTTTCGTTTCGCCGTTGTTTCTGGCATCCCCCCGACCGCAATTGGCTGATCGTTTCCAAAAGTTAAGCCTGCCGAGGCGATCCCGGTAGCTGCTGCTCCCAGGAATGATCGTCGGCTGATTTCAGATTGAAATTGATTCATGGCACGAACTCCGATGCGTTGCCAGTTTTCCACTCATACGCAGATCGACAAAGCTTGTTAGATGTCCCTGCATGACAAAGATACAAATGCCAAATCATCAGAATGGCGATCTTTCCAGAGATCACAGCGAAGCGCGGCGTAAGACTCAAGTCTAAACACATGCCAAATCAACGGAATGTGTCAGGATTCCATCTCACGACGGTCACAGACCGCAGCACGAAATCGCTGTATTGGCGGGATTTGGACGACTGCTGTAGACTAAGGGCGTAATCGTACTTGTCCTTTATCACGCTGAATTGACTCGATTTCATGAACGCCCCATTGACTGATCGCGGAATCCATTCGCAGGCATCGTCTTCGCTCGACGTATTTCTGCTGGGAACGGTCGATCTTGAGTCGTCGAAAGAACTGCAGGAACGTTTGCGTAGCGATATTGCCTCGAAATCGGATTCCCACGGGGCAATCCTGGTTTGCGAACATCCCAATACTGTTACTATCGGACGCGAAGGAAGTTTCGCCGATGTGCTTGTCGAATGGGAAGAATTAACGGCACGTAAGATGGATGTCCGCTGGCTGAATCGGGGGGGTGGAACGTTCGTACACGTTCCGGGTCAACTCGCCGTTTACGTCATTGTTCCACTGGACAGGTTGGGGCTTGGCTTACTGGACTATCGAACAACCCTGGAAAACGCCCTTGTCGCGTCAGCCGCCAACTTAAAAGTGCCTGCCGAGCGCTCGTCTGTTGTTCCCGGAGCAATATGCCGTTGTGGCCAATTCGCGTTTATCGGTGCTTCAGTTCGAGACTGGGTGTCGTATGGCGGGTTCTACGTTAACGTTTCGCTGCCTCAAGAAGCACTCGATCTCGTCCGATGGACCCGTTCCGACGTCAAAGTGACGTCACTCGCCTCACAGCGAACTCGCCCGACGGCCATGTCGACCGTTCGAGAAGCATTAATCAGAAACGTCGCCAGCGCTCTAGGCTATGACGGATACCATGTTTTCACCGGACATCCACTATTGCACCGCACAACGCGAAAGGTGTACGTGTATGCCTGACATGCTGAATCGAAATGGTTTAATCTTGTCTCACGGCTAAAATACCGTGGAAACAAACCCGAAAGTGAAACAGCAAAACATGCTTTGAAATCCGCACGATCCATCAACCACTCATACAAGTGGCCCGTGGAAAAGTGCCTGTAATAAATCAAATTCATTGACGCGAGCACCAAAAAACGTTGCCAGCGGAAACGTGCCAGCAGATTAACTTCATTCATTGACGCGAGCATCAAAAAAACGTTGCCCGCGGAAACGTACCAGCAGATTAACTTCATTAATTGACGCGAGCACCAAAAAACGTTGCCCGCGGAAACGTGCCAGCAGATAAACTTCATTCATTGACGCGAGCGTGAAA
>JBAXBD010001110.1:0-1623 GCA_037142165.1 Schlesneria sp.
GGAACTCCTGAAGCGCTTCACTTTCTGGCGACGATCTGTGATGGGGATGCTCGTCGAGCTTTATCCGCGTTGGAAATCGGGGTCCTTTCATTAGAACCGAACGAAAAAGCGTTCAGCCTGGCCGCTGCCGAAGAATCGATCCAGAAGAAGCAGATTCGGTATGATGCGGATGGCGATGACCATTACGACGCAGCGAGTGCGATGATTAAGAGTATTCGCGGAAGCGATCCAGATGCTGCGGTCTACTGGATGGCGCGGATGTTAGCCGCCGGGGAAGAGCCTCGATTTGTTGCGAGAAGACTGGTGATTGCTGCGTCAGAAGATATTGGAAACGCTGACCCACAAGGGTTGATTCTGGCTCAATCGGCCGCTGCCGCGACAGAATTCATTGGAATGCCCGAATGTCGGATCATCCTGGCACAGGCCGTGACCTATCTCGCATTGGCTGAGAAGTCGAACGCGGCCTACAAAGCAATCGATTCGGCCATGGATGATGTCCAGAATGCTCGCCTGCTGCCGGTACCGATTCATCTCCGTGACGGTCACTATAAAGGTGCAGCGCGGCTTGGGCACGGCGACGGGTATGAATATCCGCACGAATCTGACGAAGGCTGGTTCGCGCAGGACTATCTTGGCGTCGATCGACGCTATTACGAACCGGTCGATCGTGGTGCCGAAACCCCAATGAAAAACAAACTGGAGAATTTGCGAAGCCGGCGCAAGGCCGATTTGGGCGCTGGTTCGATCGAGAGGCCAGAAAAAGGGGCGCATGAGAGGGAGTAGCTTAAAACGGCAGGGTTTGTGCTGACTTGAGGCCAATTTGAGTTTTCGCCGTCAATTTTGACCGATTTTGGTGCCTCGGAGAGGTTTTCCGGCAAGTACTGCCTGCGTTCGGGGTTGTTTTCAGATTCTGACACAAAATGTTTGGCAAACTTATGGCCATTCGTCTGGACAGCAATTTCGCTTTCTCTTATCAATCGCCCACTCATCTCCTTCCCCAATTCAATTCGTTCTCCATCAATTCACCGCCCGGTGATGCGATCATTTCGTTTCCGTGGAGGCATTATGTCCACTGATGACGCCGGTCAAGGTCCGCGCATCGTTGCCAGCAGTTCGCTGGGATTGGTTTTTCCAATCCTGGTTGTTCTGTCCGTGCTGGTGCTTGTCGCTCCTGTACCGCCGGTCGTGCTGGATCTGCTTCTCGCCGCGAACGTGACTGCTTCGGTGTTGATTCTCTTAACAACCATTTCGGTTCGACGACCTCTTGAGTTCAGTGTCTTCCCATCGTTGCTATTGGTAACAACACTTGTTCGCCTGGTCTTGAATGTGGCCTCGACACGACTGATTCTGACGCAAGCTCAGACGTCAGGGACCGATGCTGCAGGTGCCGTGATTGAGGCCTTCGGGAAATTTGTGGCACAGGGGCAGTTACTGGTTGGTTTGATCCTGTTTGCCATCGTGGTGGTAATCCAATTTGTCGTCGTGACAAAAGGTTCAACACGGATCAGCGAAGTTGCGGCTCGATTCGCTCTGGACAGTCTTCCAGGCAAGCAGCTAGCGATTGATGCCGATCTCGCCGCAGGCTTTATTACTTCAGAACAGGCACGCAGCCGACGTGAAGAA
>JBAXBD010001111.1:0-1614 GCA_037142165.1 Schlesneria sp.
GTTAGCCAATTATGTCCCCGATAAGTCAAAGCCTGACCACCCTGTGGAACCTGAAGAGAGTGCCTGGGCGGAATTACGCGAAGCTCAATCAAAAGCACTTTCATTACCTCGGACCGGTATGGCTGTGACGATTGATCTTGGAGAACCGCGCGACATTCACCCCAAGAACAAACAAGACGTAGGTCATCGGCTGGCTTTGTCGGCATTAAAAGTTGCTTATGGACAAGATATCGTCGCGAGCGGTCCTGAATTCAAATCGATGAAAGTTATTGGATCTCAGGTCGAAATCGAGTTTCAGAATGCGGCCGACGGCCTGGTCTCACATGGCGAAGAGATCAAGGGATTTGCCGTGGCTGGTGCCGATAAAAAATTTGTCTGGGCTCAGGGGCGGATTGACCGCAACAAAATTGTCGTGACTTCTGCTGAGGTCAATGTGCCGGTGGCAGTTCGTTATGCCTGGGGTGATAACCCTGAAGGGAATCTTTTCAATCGGGCGGGATTGCCGGCGTCGCCGTTCCGAACGGACCATTGGACCGGAATTACTACCGAGAATCGATAGAAATGGATTGCGAATGATTCCTGACGAATTTCCGAGACATCTCACGGAAAAGCTTGTGGACGGTGAGTCCGCGATCTCATCGCTTGACGACGGACTCTACTATCGGGGTTATCCAATCGTTGAGTTAGTGGAACAGTCCAGCTTCCTGGAAACGGCTTTTCTTATCGTCAAGGGTGATCTCCCTTCACAGGAGCAACTTGCCGATATGCAAGCAGTGCTGAGTGAATCGGCTGTTGTTGAAAACGACATCGAATCGTGGATTGAGCGGCTTCCCCTGAATGTTCCGGCGATCGATGTTTTGCGCACGGGAATCAGCTTACTTGGCCTTTCTGATGCGTACGAAGAGGAACTTTCCGCAAACGACGTTTGGGAAACGCTTCAGCATCTGCTGGCTCAATTACCACTTCTGCTGGCAACACGACACCGTATTGCACGTGGTATGGAACCGGTCG
The DNA here is from genome assembly GCA_037142165.1 of Schlesneria sp. Lineage (GTDB taxonomy): Bacteria > Planctomycetota > Planctomycetia > Planctomycetales > Planctomycetaceae > Schlesneria. The sequence continues at coordinate 1,012 of JBAXBD010001111.1, forward strand.
AGCACCGCGAGGATTTGAGTTATGCAGGGAACCTGCTTTGGGGTCTCACAAACATTGAACCAACGCCGCTGGCGGAACAGGCATTGGATACGTTTCTGATCCTGAGTTCTGAACATGAATTGACGCCGTCGACATATGTCGCTCGCGTGGTGGCATCGACGCGTTCCGATTTTCTTTCAGCCGTCATTGCGGGGATTTGTGCAGTCAAAGGGGTCTGGCATGGTGGACCGGGTCGACAGGCTATTGATATTTTAGACGCCGTGGAATCTCCGGAAGCCGCACCTTCGATCGTTCGTGCTGTCTTGAAGCAGTACGAGAGAATGCCGGGTTTTTGGCATCGGGTTTATCGAACCAGCGATCCCAGGTCGGAAATATTGAGGCCACTTTGCCGAAAAGTTGCCGCAGAGGTTGGGAAATTGTCGATGGAAGAGGTTGCATCGGCAATCGAAACGGCTGTCTGGGACGAACAACAGATCTTGCCAAGTTTTGACTGGCCTGCTGCTCGAATGCTGCATTATCTTGGAATGGATGCCGATCTGTTTGTTCCGTTATTTGTCGTTGGTCGCACCGTCGGATGGGCTGCTCACTTTATCGAACAGCAGC
>JBAXBD010001112.1:0-1611 GCA_037142165.1 Schlesneria sp.
GACCAAGGCGAACGAAGAGGGCTCCGGGACAGATGAGGGACCCTGCAAATTTGTGCCGCCGGAAATAGGAGCCTGCAATGTCGTGCTGAACGTGTGATTGTCACTTTCGAAGATCGTACCGCTACCAGGCGTGTTGGTTAACACAATTTTGTCGAACTCATCTTGTGCCGTCTGGGCGTAGAAATTGACGAAGACAAACTTCTCGCCACTGTCTTGGCCTTTGAAGTCCGCAGTAGGATTCCCGTTGTATGTGGACGGCAAGGCGGAAAGGAACGAGCCTGTCCCAGTTAACGCTGCGATTTCCGTGCTGCCGTTATAGAAAGCAATTTGATTGAATTTGTCGGCTGCAGAAATCCACAGACCGAAATAGGCTTGAGCACTGCTCAGCGCCAGGGTCACATCCCCTGACGTAACAGCGAAATAGTTGGTGTCTTTACCCGTTGATGGGTCTACCGCTCCTCCATATTGGCCGGCAGCGTTGATCGAGAAATTGCCACTGTAGGTTGCCGTCAGTGTCGACGTCACATTAACGGCTAAGCTGTTGGAGTAGCCGGTCGAGAGCTTGTTGAAATCAATCGTCGTCGAATTTGAAGCCGTAGTCGTTTGGATCCCCGCCGCTTCCACCGTCTCAATTAAACCTGCATGAGCCGATTGTGCAGCAAGCAACAGCACTGCAACTGCAGTCGACTTGACCGCACTAAATCCGGCTGGAATGAAATTGTGAACGACGTTGATTTTCACTTTCAAACTCATTTCTCTGGCCCTTGAATCTCTCAGCATCATGAAATTAACTTGAACCGACCATGGTTTTGATTTCGCTCCAGGGGAATCCGGCGAAAGGATCTCAGTAAGCGCTAATCGTGAAACTCAGACCTGAGATCACGATTGCGATTGCAACTCAATTTCAGCCGGCTGTTTTGACATCGGTGGCGAAGGAATCCGATCAGAACATTCGGGCACGACGCTGACGAGGCGTACGACCGAAAAACCCACGACGGCTGGCACTAATCACCGCAGTGATTCCCGCTAAACTGAATGTAAACAGACCAATCAAGGTCATGTTGGATGTCTTTGGAACAATCTCACCCTCTTCGCCAAGCAGCGCCTGAACTTCGCAATCGCCTGCCGTCGGCTTGAACATCTGAGCAAACTGTGCGAATGTCGAAATCGCTCGCATTTCGGTTCCGGCTGGTGGAATCGGAGTGATTTCATGACCACCACGGGCCAAAAGATTCATGTCAACCTTTCGCGGCTGAGCAGCACCGGCGCGACGAGCGCCTTGGGCCATCAATCAGGCGGCCGTGCTCGACTTGTTGATTAAACTGCCCGAAACAAATACAGGACGCACCTGGCTCAAGCTCTTCTGGGCCTCAACGACAGCGTTACCGACGTCGTCGAACGACTTCAGATTACTCACTGCGTTAATGTCACCGGCACCGTCAGCAGCGCCAACCATCAGAACATCGGCATTTGCCTGACTTGCAATCGCCGAACAAGCAACAACAGCAGCAACCCACGAATTCAAAACTTTCATTTCAAAAATCTCCTTACCTTGAAACAACAACCACTCCGTGAAAGCGAGATCATGAAGCGGCATTAACAGTACATATC
>JBAXBD010001113.1:0-1605 GCA_037142165.1 Schlesneria sp.
TATCGTGATAATTGTGCAACGCGTAACCGTTCACGGAGCGGTAACAAGCAGGGGCGCGGATTGGTTATTAAGATTGGCTTCGACCGCAGCGGTTAGCCACTGGAATACGGACCGCTTTTGAAGACGACAGGTTTCGGAGACGGTCAGCATTCGCTCGATGAACCGGCTTCCTGCTTCGCTCTGCGTTCCGAAGGAAAGCTTGCGGTAGATGACAGCAGGGCGCAGGGCACGTTCGGCGGCGTTGTTCGTCGGCTCGATCCCTTGGACCTCGATAAACGTCCAGAGCCACTCTCGGTGGTTGTACAGTTCCCGGCACATCCCGACGAGGCGCTGGTTTCCGCTGCACCGGCCGCGAAGTAACAGGCGATTAATTTCTTCCCGTATCGGCTGCATTTGGGACTGGAATGACTCCCAACTGATCTCACCGGATTTGAATTGATGCCAAGAGATAAATAGGTTTTGCATCGGGCGTTTCAGATCGAATCCGAGTCGCTTCACTTGCCGGTCGTGATGATCAATCAGCGATTGAATGTCTCGCTTGAGGTGTGCCCAGCACCATTGAAGTCGTTTGGCTTGCCAGTACATTTTCGCACGGTCGCAGTTGATGATTCCCCGAAATTCATCCCCGAGAAGTTTGGGCAACGCGGTTGCTGACCGGCTCGCGAAGATGGCAAATACGGCGAAGTTCGAAGCGACTGCGGTCCAGAGCCACGCTTTCTGATTGGCCTGCTTTGTCGGAGTTTCATCCATGGACAAGTTGGGGTTCTTCGCTAACAGCCCCTTTAAGTCTTCATAGGGCTGCTCCAGCGCCGCAGAGACGCGATTCTGCATTTTCACCGTCGCCGCCGCGCAGCATGGCATGTTCAACAGGTCCGAAAGAAAAGATGCCGCACGGCGTTTACTTTGACGGAAGTGTCCCATCAGCAGTCCGGTAAACGCGAGCAACGTGGATCCGAACTGACCGGTCGGCACACCACAAGGGAGTTCCGCGCAAGTGCTCGTTCCGCAACCGTGACAGGTCAGTCGATGTCGTTGGTATTCGACAATCATGGGTTCGATTTTAGGGAGTTCCCAGACCTGGTGGCGAAGGGGTTCAGGATCACTTCCGTCCAGACTTTCGCCGCACCTTCGACACGTTTCTGGAAGCAATTCAATCACTTCAGTACAACGTTCGATGGGGACAAGTTCACGAACCACCCGCCGATGCCCCTGTTGTCCACCACGATTTTTCGTCGACTTGGTTTTTGGTTTTGGAGTCGGTCGAGCATGCGGGTGTTGTGTCGAGGGAGGGACCGATGAATTCTGCGGTGTGAGTCGCTTGACCTGACTTTTCAATTCCTCAATCTCGGCCCGCATCTGGGCCATCTGCAAAAGCAGCGACTCGACAAACACCCGCACGGCAGGTGTCATCTCAGCCAGAAGCTCAGGAGGTATTTCTGATATGCGTTTCATGCCACATGATGTCTCAGATTTTCAAATTCTCCGAAAGATCAAATCCCGGGTCGTGAACGGTTACACGGAATGGTGCTGTTGATAGGTTTGCAGAAAGGAAGCTAACGTATGGCTCGCACTAAATTAAAACCATTTACTGGAGTTGTTCGATAC
>JBAXBD010001114.1:0-1604 GCA_037142165.1 Schlesneria sp.
ACGGCAACCTGGGCTTTCGTCTCAGCCTGAGTTCGGGTGAGCCAAGTTAAGAACGGAGTCAAGAAACGTGAGCGGAGCCAGGAACGGAGGCCCGTAGGGAGGTGGCGGATGCCCCGACCGAAGGTGCCGGAGTGGATGGCGGAGCGGTGCAAGTTTGTAGCGTCGGCTTCCAGCCGACGACCAGGACCGAGTCCCCGTCCTCGGGGAAGAGGCGAATAGACTTAAGTAGGCAATAAGAATGCCGTTAAAATTTTTTCGGGTATCCGCTCGCGATGGCGGCGGTGAGTCCGACTTAAACAGTTTTCTTAACCAGCATCGGATTCTTCAAATCGATCGTGAATGGGTCGATTTGGGTGAAAACTCATACTGGGCGTTTTGCATTGAATTTTTGCCGTTGGGAATGTCCAAAACGGCCGGTAGTGTCAAGGGAAAAGGGAATTCTCCGGTCGACTACCGTGAAATCTTGAATCCCGAGGATTTCACACTGTATGCAAAGCTCCGGGATTTGCGCAAAACCTGGGCGTCATCCGAGGCGGTCCCACCTTATCTGATTTTTACGAATGATCAGCTTGCCAAGATCGTTGAAAACAAGGTGGCAACCAAAGCGGACCTGGCAAAGATCGATGGGCTTGGTGATGCCCGAATCGAAAAATACGGCGACAGATTGCTTGAGTACCTCAAACGTGTTGAAAGCCGTCCAAATGAAGCGAGTGGGCCAACTGTTTGAACAAATCGCGTCGCGTGACAATCTTCGTCTCGCCTTTTGGAAAGCCTCACGCGGTAAACGGGATCGCGTTGAGACAATCGCGTTTGAATCGACGCTCGATGCGCGCTTGCGGAATTTACAAGCGGGATTGCTGGAAGAAACGGTTGAGGTTGGCCGCTTTCATCAATTCGTCGTTCACGACCCTAAAGAACGAGTGATCACCGCACCCTGTTTCGAGGAACGAGTGATCCATCATGCCGTGATGAATGTCTGTGAACCGATCTTCGAGCGGCGTCTCATTGACGATACGTTTGCCTGCCGGGTCGGCCGGGGCCGTCACGCAGCGATCGATCGCGCATACCAATTTGCGCGTTCGCACGACTACTTTCTGAAACTGGATATCCGAAAATACTTTGACAGTGTTCCGCATTGTGAACTTGTGGATGGCCTGTCGCGTCTTTTCAAGGACGCGCGTTTAATGCGTTTGTTTGAGCGAATTATTCGATCGTTTCGTTCGGACCAGGGATGTGGATTGCCGATTGGCAGTCTGATGTCACAACATTTTGCGAATCACTACCTCGGGTTGTTCGACCGATTCGTCAAAGAGTCGCTTCGTGTTCGTGGATATGTCCGCTACATGGACGATTTCGTTTTGTGGGGCGCAGATTCCCGGGAAATGAAAAATCTCTCCGTTGCTTGTTCGTCATTTCTGAAATCGACACTTCGGTTGACCACGAAGCCATCGTGTATCAACCGAACGACTCACGGGATGGATTTTTTGGGGTGTCGTATCTTCCCGCACGTGATCTTGTTGAATCGTCGAAGTCGCATTCGTTTCCGGCGAAAGCTGACACATTTGCTGAAATGTCATTCAGAAGGGTTGATAACCGACGAAGAG
>JBAXBD010001115.1:0-1603 GCA_037142165.1 Schlesneria sp.
GATTTGCTGACTTCAGGCGTGATTGAAATTTGAATCTGTTGCCATTTCACTTTGGCGTTAACAGTAAATTTGTCTGGATTTGCCTGGTAGTACGCCACCAGATCCGGGCGTTCGATCGGATCTGGCTTTTCCGATTTCGCGACGAAATACTCCACCGACAGGCGATCGAGTGAGAAGCTGTCTTTCACGTTTGCAAGCGTTGAACCCTTCTTGTTCAGTTCCAGTTCCAGCTCCGTCTTATTCGTGACTTTCATCTCTTTCTTCAAACGATCAATTTCTTTTTCGAACAGTTGATCAATATGAGAATTCATCTGCTTCATTTGCTCGGGCTTCAGGCTTCCCTTCATCCGTTCGTAAAGTAGTTTCTTTTGGATAAAGCTCGAAATATCACGTTGGATTAGCGAGTAACGGAAACGTTCAAAGTCGTCGGGGGTCGGAATTGGCTGTCCTGGTGGCAACATCTTTGGATCTTCTGCCATTTTCTGCATCTGTTCGCGAACACTGATCAGATACCCGGCGTAACGATCAAGCACGTCGCCGTTCAAGATCGGAGCACCATTGACGGTTGCCGCGACCTGAGAATTGAAGATTGTCGTATCGTCAATCCAATTCTTCCACGGGTTCTTTTCGAGCGTGGATTTGACAAGCATAATGTCCGAACCGTCATCTTCTTTCGGATTTGAAGGGACGTCGGCGACTTCCTCAGCGCTCTCGTCCGTTTCGACACGATCGACTCGGCGTGGAGCCTGTACCATCACGGGGTTGTCGTGCTTTTTTTGAATGCTGTTACAACCCGTTGCATCCAGGCATGACAGAATCAGCAACCAAAGCAGCCCTTGACGCATGATGCACGCAATTTCCCGGAAGAAAACGTGATCCGTCAGATTTTTGAAACAGCGGTAGTGACTCCGTCGAGCCGTAACGGTCTCTGGGATATATCGCGGTTTCAAAGTGCCTGTCCCCCTTTATCGGTGGGTGTGTAGACCGGCGCAAGTCTGACATGATTTTGAAGTGATACTGACGAAGCGACTGAGGGTTGTAATCGCAGTTCCGTTTTTGTAGCAAGACCGATTTTCTGTCGACCGATAACCCCCTCGCGAAAAAGCTCGCCTTGTTCGCTAATTGCCTGACCGCTAATCTCTGAACTAGCGCCGTTGAGACCACGTTCCGTGACGTGGTCCGGTATCCCCCCTGAAAGGCAGGTTCTACTTCTCGATGTTTAAGTCTCTTATTACGTTCGGTCTGGCTGTCGCCCTTGCATTGACGCAAGCTGTTTCCGCACAAGAATTGACGATTGGTTCCAAGGCACCAAAACTCGAAGTGAAAGATTTCATCAAGGGCGATGAAGTGAAAAGCTTCGAAAAAGGGAAAATCTACGTCGTCGAACTGTGGGCCACATGGTGCGGACCTTGCCTGAAGACCATTCCTCATTTAACCGACCTGCAAAAGAAGCACAAAGACGTCACCATTATAGGAGTGGCGATCATGCAGGAAGACCAGTCTGTCGTCCCCGATTTCGTGGAAAAAATGGGTAAAGAAATGAATTATCGAGTCGCCATCGATCTCGTTCCGGAAGATGGCGACCCCAGGGATGGTAAGGTTG
>JBAXBD010001116.1:0-1603 GCA_037142165.1 Schlesneria sp.
ATTCGATCCGTTCCTCTTCCGATGTGATATGAGAACTGAGCTGCAGGATCATCGACCCGAGTTCCTTTAACGCGGGGCTGACCTCATTTTTGAGATCGAGCGGCTTCCGAAAGCGGCCGTTCTTCGCCGCCTGACTTCGTTGACTTTCCTGAACGGCGTCGAAAAGGTCGCGAGCAATAAACCGAATCCGATCGACAAGCTGCAGCGATTCTCGCTGCAGGTTCAGTATCGACGAGTTCGAGGTTGTCAGGCGCATGAGCAACCCTTTTTGCGTTCGGTCGTTATAGAGCTTGCCCAGCATGTATTCGACCTGACCGTTCGAAACCGACAACCCAAGGTGGTCGGCCGCCACCTGTTCGACTGTATGTGCTTCGTCAAAAACAACAACGTCGTAATCAGGCAAAAGGCTGACCCCTTCTCGTCGTAACGATAAATCGGCAAAAAAGAGTGCATGATTGACGACCATCACATCGGCGTTCCAGATCCGGCGGCGGGCTTTGTAATAAAGGCACTGTTCGTGCGTCGGACATTTTTTGCCCATGCAGTTGCCGTGATCACTGTGCACTTCATCCCAGACATTCGACATCGGTTTGAAGTCGAGGTCCGCCAGACTGCCGTCGGTGGTATTCCGCGACCATTCAACGACCTTCTCCAGTTGAGCAATCTCATCCGGCCGCGAATAGAGAGAATTCGATCGGTCGACGGCCCCTTTCATCCGGCGCAGACTGATATAGTTGGATCGCCCCTTGACCAGCACGGCCGAAAATTCAACCGGCATCACAGCATTTAGGAAGGGAATGTCTTTGCCGAACAATTGTTCCTGAAGACTGATTGTATGCGTCGAAATGATGACCTTTTTGCGCTTGCCCCCTTCACCCTGCTTGGCCGTTGCCGCAAGAATCGTCGGGACAAGATAGGCAAAGCTTTTGCCGGTTCCCGTGCCGGCTTCGACGACCAGGTGCTGACGATTCTCGATCGCACGTTCGACCGCATGAGCCATCTCAATTTGCTGGGGTCTGGATTCGTAGTTTTTCAGCCGTCGCGCGATGCTGCCACCGTCACCGAGAACATCATTCACGCCAAGAGCCACCATCAAATCCTTTAAGCAAAAACGATTTCGTCATTCCAACGAGATCGAGATCAACGTCACCCACCGCAGAAGCAACCAGCCCCGAAACGATCCGGCGTAACCAGAGAAACAAACGCTTCAGCCGGAAATTTCGAAGAGCGAGTTCACCAAGCCGACCTGGAAGAACCCAAAAGCTGAAACAACTCGGCTCGCCATGTGCAAAACAGAGTATAGCGGGTCTGCCCAATGCGTGCCCTGTCTCCGGCAATCAACTTTTCCGATTCAATCCTGGCCTAAACCTGTTGACAATCCTTCTTGCCATCGTCGGTTTACGATCGATGCGTCGCGTGAACGAGCTGTCTGACCCGGGCAACATCGACTGGTTTCCAGACGCTGCCATCTTGTTTGAGACTCGAACCAACAATCACGCCGCCGGCATAGGGGAGCATCAGATGTATTGACTCCGAGTTGACTCCACTCCCCACCAGCACCGGCGTCGATCTGGCGGCGTCTTTGACGATGCTCAGCGTCCCC
>JBAXBD010001117.1:0-1602 GCA_037142165.1 Schlesneria sp.
GGCCTGATAACCGCTTCAAATCGTGTTTCGCCTGGTACACGCTGCTGATTCTCGGTGTCACCGGTTTAACCGATGCGGCACGAGTCCCGCTACAGGACAGCCCGATCGAATTGCCACCGGGAACGACCTGGCATGACTCGCAGATTGACGAGATTTCGCCCCAGGAACTGGAAACTCGTACTTACAATATCACTCAGTGCCTCGATCGATTGCGAGAAACAGAGTGGGGTTCTGTCTCGGAGTGTCATTATCCCTTGGAATGGATGATGAGCCAATTATCGAGTGAATTGCAATTAGCGGTCGATGGACTGCTGCATCCTGTCGACTGGGTCAGATCGTCGGGATCAACAAATCCACCGCCAATGGGTTCGAATGGATCGAGTTGCACGTTCGTCGACCAGCAAATGATTGTTCGAGCGACCGCCAGTCAACATGATCAAATTACGCGTCTTATCTCACAATGGACTGCTAACGGTCGACCTCAAATCACGGTCGAAGTTCGTACCATCGTGACTGCCGTAGAACTCGGTCAATTGTTTCCACAAACGGGTGGTCAGATTTATAACTCAACATCGATTTCGGATGAGATGAATCCGCGTATCTCAAAACAATTTAATGCCCCATTCACGAAAACATCGAATCAGTTACTTCAGTCCCCTTTGCCAGTTTTTGTCGCGGCCCTTTTACCTGATTCTGCGAAATACTGTTGTAGTCAAGTCCAGGGAGATCAGCGTTCCAACATGCTTTTCGCTCCGAAGGTAACGATAGTCGACGTTTCAACGGCATCGGTGGGCGTTGGAACAAATCGACCGTTCGTAACCGGTTTTCTGACCACTCATTCCGGTTTGGAACCGAAGATCGTGACCTGTCAGGATGGGATCCAGTTCCAGGCAATGGCACAGGCGGTTTCGGATACTGTTCACCTGAATGTCGCTTGTAAAATCTCAAGCGTTCTCGACGTACGAACTCGAAAATTCCGGTCCGAAACCGGCGAGTTTCAACTTCAAATTCCGGAACAGCAAGAATCGGTGTTCCAGTCAAACGTCGTTCTGGATGACGGTCATACACTGGTGCTGGTCCCGCTTGAACGCAACAGCCAAGGGCTATTGACGTTGTTACTGATCACTCCAAGAATCATCCACCAATAACCGACAAAATCGTTTTCGATTGTTTTCAAATCGTCTGGGTTCGATTCGTATTCCTTTCATCACAACAAATATTCAAGCAGGCGCTGGATTGTGAATTGCAATCAAAATTGTTATCTGTAATAAAATCAATATTATCCGTAATAACGCGAAGGCGATCAAGGAGAATCTCGTGAATAATTTTTGAAGACCGCGTCGACGCTTCCCCGAAATCGCCAGAGAGGCTTTGCCTTAGACCAAAGTAGCCATCATCGCTCCGCGTGATGAGCATCGTTCGAAAACCTGACAAAATCCGATCCGCATATTTTTCAATAAAAGTATTCAAACAAACTCTTTGCTCCGATGCGTCAGCAACGCTTGACCCGTTTCCGACGCATGCTCATCACGCGGAGAGTTTGTCATTTTTTGTAAGTCGAAAACGGCGTAGCACAAGCCGTAGCTGCGGCTTCCAGCCGCA
>JBAXBD010001118.1:0-1599 GCA_037142165.1 Schlesneria sp.
ATCGTAATATCTTCGCCTGTGTGGCATGAGGCATGTCGCCGACTTCGTCGAGAAACAACGTTCCGCGGTGACACTGCTCGAATTTTCCGACCCGTCGGCGCTCGGCACCCGTGAAGGCCCCCTTCTCGTGCCCGAAAAGCTCGCTCTCCAGCAGGGTTTCCGGTATGGCCGCACAGTTGATCGCAAGAAAAGGGGTTTGATTCCGGCGACTGTGCTGATACACGGCACGCGCGACAAGTTCCTTTCCCGTGCCGCTTTCTCCCAGAATCAAGACATTCACATCTTGTGGAGCGATCCGGCCGATTTGTTTGCAGATCGACTGCATGGACGGACCATTACCAATCAGCCGATCTGACGATTCGTCAGCAAGATTGGTGTCTTCTATTGCCGCCGCAGCATGCATCAGTCGGCCAATTTTCAACGCCTGGTCAACAATCTGGTGTAATTGATCAAAGTCAAGTGGCTTAACGAGATAGTCGAACGCGCCGATTTTCATCGCTTCGATTGCTGTGTCGGCCGTACCATGCCCCGTAATGAAGATGATCAATGCTTTCGGATCAATTTCATGGATCTGATGAAACAACTCCATTCCCGATTGTTTTCCCAGACGGATATCGAGAAGTACAACGTAAGGCGATTCGTCGCGCAATAATTGCAAGCCATCGGCTGCGTTCGACGCCGTAAAAACGCGAAGCAAATCACTTTCCAGAATACTTTGAATCGTCTTGCAGATGCCGGCCTCGTCGTCGATCACTAAAAGTGATTCCATTTTGTGCCTCAAAATTTTCATCGGCGATCAAGCCGTTGCTTGTTCCATCTCAGCAGTTTCTTGAATCGGATGCGAATCCATACTGGATTTCACAAGCGGCATCGTCAGTGTGAATTTGGCACCACCCGAAGAATCATTACAAGCAACAATTGTTCCCTGGTGCTCTTCGACGATTCGGTGTGACACCGCAAGCCCCAACCCAGTACCTCGTTCTTTGGTTGTTGCAAAAGGTTCGAACAAGCGAGACAAAACATGCGTGGAAATTCCTTCACCAGTGTCCCGGATTGTGATGACAGCCACATGGTTGTCGGGTTGCTTCTGACAATCGGGTGACGTGTCCGTTGTCGGACTGCGTGGAATGTCAATTCCAATCATTGCATCCATGGCATCAATCGAAAGACGCCCTCCGTCTGGCATCGCCTCAACGGCATTAATCAGCAAATTGACCAGCACCTGGTGCAGCTTTTCCGTGTCGCCATCGACTATTAATGGGGTCTCCACCTCGCCCATGATGATCTCGATTCCCTGCTGTCGTGCTCGTGAATCAATCAAATTCAGCGCCCGCTGTAAGGTTTGTCTCAAATCATGTTTCATGATATTGAGCTTCGGGGGACGGGCGAAATCGAGTAATCCTTGAATCGTTGTTTCCATGCGTCCGATTTCGTCGAGGATCAGTCGCAACTGGCTTTCTTCAAGAGTGGGCCCGGAAGCCTTCCGGATCGCATATTGCAACAAGAGCTTGACCGATGTCAGCGGATTGCGAATTTCGTGTGCCACCCCGGCGGCAAGTTCACCCACAGCGGCGAGTCGTTCTGCCTGCAGAACCTCTC
>JBAXBD010001119.1:0-1596 GCA_037142165.1 Schlesneria sp.
CTCAATCAGTTCGCTTTCGTGGGTAAACATCGGCTCCGTAGATCCGAGATTCAGCAGACCAATTGCAAGATAAAAAAGTCCTAAGCCCGCCATACCACCCACGGCCATCCAGCCGGACATCCATTGATTGATCAACAATCCAAGTGCGGCAGCACCAAATGCACAAGCTGCGACGGCGAACGACATCTGACTCGTCGAGTTCAGTTCACGTCGGCTGGAGGTTTGAGAGTCGCGTGACATATTGAATTTCCTTGGCCTGAAGTGGCGTTCGATGGAGAGCTTTTCGCAATTACTTGGATTTTGAAGGGAAATCGCGATCGTCCAAGTCGTAAACCTCACCGCCAGCGAAGCCGATATGACGAGGAGATGAATTCAGTTCGGGAAGAAATCGTCGATAGGAGAGTTCCCTTCGAGAAGGGAGCATTCGGTTAAAATCCCGTCGACGAAACTTGGATTCGACAATCAAAGAGATGACGCAGCAGACAACCGACACAAACAATCCAGCACAGAACAACAGAGAAGGTTGATACTGTTGTTCAACCATGACAAAAACGGACCCAAGGGACATTTTGAAATTCCGCAACAGTGATTTCTCATGCGTCAAATCGAATCGAGCAGTCATGACACTATTGAATGCAGTCCCTGTGCCGGATGCAGATCTTAGGCTCGGCAAGCAGGTAAACCGAACCGTGGGCAACTTAAGTAAATTGCCACAAGGTTTGATATGGAAATGTTTTACGGGTTGGCTTTGATGCGACTTTCAGGCGAATATTAAACTTCCGACAGCATCGATTAAGTCTCTTTGTTCCCATGAAAACCAAGAAGTTGGCCAGAAAGTGGCCACCCCAATTGGCCAGGAATTGGTCTTCCCGAAAATCAACTCGGCTTATTTCAGATTGACGAGAGAAATCGCCAGTATTCAGTAAAGCTGGTTGATCTTCGCGGTCACTCTTCGCGGTTGAGCTGGTCGGTTGAGCAAGATGGTGGCAACGTCAGCATACCCAACGAATGTGCCTGCTGGATGAGTAAGGGAACGCAAATTCGAATCCTTTCTCCCGCGTCGATTGTTGGTAGTTGCAGTCCGTTCCGCAGTAACAAAAAAAGAAATGTCTCCGAAGTTCACCTCAGAAAATACCGCTCGCTCGATCCCAAGGCTGCCGGTTTTTGGTTTTCCCTGAATAGCACGACCCAACCTGGATGCGTATCATCATGCTTCTGGCTACTGTACGTAGGAATCAGAAATCCGCGTTCGAATAGCAAATTTCCCCTCGAACTAATCCAAATTTTTACACGCCAGGCGCACGCATGACAGACGAAAACGTCTCCGATCTCTCCTACGCAGACACGCTCTGGAAAGCCGCTGACGCGCTTCGCGGCCAGGTCGATGCCGCTGAGTACAAACACGTCGTCCTTGGCCTGCTCTTCCTGAAATACATTTCCGATAGCTTTCAGTCGCGGCGGGATGAGCTGCAAGCCGAGTTGACAAAGGACGGCATCAAGGGGAAACAACTGGAAAGCCTGCTTGAATCGCGTGACGAATACACCGCCGAGCGAGTCTTCTGGGTCCCGCCCGAGTCTCGCTGGCCCAACCTGCAG
>JBAXBD010001120.1:0-1591 GCA_037142165.1 Schlesneria sp.
GGGCTACAACTCGGTGATGTTGTCTTGAACTTTGACGGATTCGATGTTCAGGATCATGACCACTTAATCAATCTCGTCAGCCTGTCACCGATTGGAAAACAGATTCGCATGTCGGTCTGGCGAGCTCAGAAAAAGGTGACGCTTTCGATCGTACTCGCCGACCGCAGCGATCTTCGAAAGACAAGCGAAGCGCCACCACAGCAAGGAAGAGGCGTTCCCGTTCGACCGATGGGATTAATCGTGCACCCATTGGACGGAGACCTGGCAGAACAACTAGGACATCAGCGAACATCACGTGGCCTGCTGGTGTTGAAAGTAGAACGGGGAAGTACGCTCAGCGGCGATTTGGAAGCTTATGACGTCCTTGAAGCCGTTGGCCGCACTCCGGTGGCGAGTCTCGAAGACCTGAGTCAGGCACTCGAACAAAATTCACACAGTGAATCCGTGATTCTCAAGATTCATCGGACGGCACAGTCTGAGGCCAAAAATCAACTTGTCATCTGGCACAAATGGATTGCCTCCAGACCTCAATAATCTGAGTTTCAATAATCTTTTTGTAGCCCGCTCGTTGAAATCAATTCACACGATTATTTTGACGCTGGCGGGATTTCAACAATCACTTTGCCAAAAACGTTATCTCGCAGCTTTTCGAAAGCGGCGGCCACCTCCTCCAGAGGAAATCGATGGTCGATTATCGGGCGAGATCCGGTGCGCTCCATCAAGGCAACGATCTGTTCCCATGCCGATTGTGCCTGTTGCGGAGTGTCGTCTGTGACAAGGACTCCGTGAATTGAAGCTCGTTTAAACATCAGGGCGGGAATGGGAACCGTTCCTTCGACTCCGCCAAGGACCCCCACGACGCTGACTCGCCCGTGAAGACTCAGCAAATGGACTGACGTCGCGAGTGACGTACCGCCGACATTTTCAATGACCAGTGAAACACCCTTCGCCTTCACGGCATCGCAGATTTTTTCCTTTAAATGCGGGTCATCGGGAGCGAAAACATGGTGTGCTCCGATCTGGTGAAGTTGTGACCGCTTGGCGTCCGAACGGGACAGGGCGACAACGGTTGCTCCAACAGAATTAGCTAATTGAACTGCGGCAAGTCCGACACCGCCTGAGGCTCCGGTGATGACGACTGACTGGCCAGACGTCAGGCCACCCAAATCAAACAGGGCTTTCCAAGCCGTATGAAATACGAGCGGAGCCGCAGCCGCTTCGGCGTCGGTCCATCCTTCAGGCTTTCCAGCCAGATTTTCGGCCGCGATCCATTGTTGCTCGCACAGGGTTCCATTCGTGAGATCGGTCGTTGAGGACTGGAGCACCACGACTGCGTCACCTGGCTGCCATTTTCCGAAACTGTCACCTCGAACAACGACACCGCAGGCATCACGACCTGAAATGAACGGCGGCTTGGGTCCGCCGGGATATTTTCCTTCGATCTGGAAATTGTCAGCGGGGTTCAGGCCGACTGCGTGAATCCTCACGAGAACATCAGCGGGCCGCCCCTCCCGCAATTCGATTTGGGTAAGTTGTGTGTTAGGCCAGCCGCCGGGTGGTGAAGTGACAAGAGCGTGCATAATAAAACTCC
>JBAXBD010001121.1:0-1588 GCA_037142165.1 Schlesneria sp.
ATGTTGCCAGACCCGGTTGACAATCACGCGAGCCAGCAGGTTCCCCGCTCCCGCTTCCCGGTCAATCAACCAGTTTGTGAGCGACGTTCGCTGATAAGACGTTCGCCATCCGGCTGGGGGCTGTGCCTGGAACAGTTGCGGCGTGTCCGGATTGGCCATCAGCACCTGCAAGAAACCTTGCGTCGCTACCGATTCTTTATTGTTCGGCTCGCCCCGCCTGAGGAAGTGTGTTTCTTTGAGGAATTCGGCTTCGGCCTGAGTATGAAGCGTAACCGGTGGCAATCCCTCGCTCGCAACCAGGACTTTCTGAATCCGTGGTTTCGGTGCGAGTGCCGCATGCGCCGCTCGGCGATCTTCCAGGCTTTTCCAGCCCGCATCACGCGATTTGTTCCAATCCAAAACCTTCGTCTTCTGATCGTCTGTCAGTTGAGCAAACGGTCGTTCGAGAATTGCCTGAATCACTTCGTCAAACGCTCCACCCGTGGTCGCGGGCAGGTTGGTTTGCTGTGAGATTGTCACTCTCGGTCGGCCAATGGAGTGATGAACGTTGACATTGAACTTCAATGTGATCGTGACCACGGTCCCCCGTTCGAATCCAAACGGCTCGGCGGTCGTAAAGACCGCCGCATGATCTTTGCCAAATTCGGGATCGACCGCCCAGGCACTTCCCGGATTGTCGTCGATCGCCGCAGCGACAGGGAGGCCGTTCTGTTCGAATGTCGCCTTTGCCCCGACAAGTTTCACTGGCGTCGCCACCGGCTTGGCGTTGCCGGTTTCCACAAGCGGTTGT
Source organism: Schlesneria sp. (assembly GCA_037142165.1). GTDB lineage: Bacteria > Planctomycetota > Planctomycetia > Planctomycetales > Planctomycetaceae > Schlesneria. Next base: position 791 of record JBAXBD010001121.1, read on the forward strand.
GCGGTCACTTGAAAATCCGAAAGAGCAAAATTGCCGTTCGGTCCCCGGCCAGGACCTGATCGAACCAGCGACGCATCGGCCAGCGCCTCCAGCCGGATCGAATTGATGTCTCTCAGGTTCGTTTCAAACGTGATCGTCCAGACATCATTCGCCGGACTTGGGCCACTCGCCAGCCATGACGAGTCGGGTTGCCGAGTGAACACCGCGTTCCCCGATGACTGATACTTAATCCCCGCTGGAAGCAGCCATGTGCTCTGTTCGGCTGCCGCGTCCCGCTTCGCCTGCCATTCAGCAAAACGCTGCGGCAACGAATTCGTTTCATACTCACGAACCGCCTGCTCGAACGGAAGATGGTCCTGATCAAACACCGACTTGGCTCGCTGATATCCCTCAGGGTCAAAGTCGAGTTCCACTTCACTTCGAATCGTCTTGGTAAACGTCGACAGCAAACGGTAGTAATCGGCTTGAGGAATGGCATCGAACTTATGGTCGTGACACCGGGCACAGCCGACGGTTAAGCCCAGCAGCGATGTGCTGATGGTGCCGAGCATGTCATCCATTTCGTCGTAGCGATGTTTTTCCACTTCGTTCTTGGTGATTTGTGTCGAGTGAACCCCGGCCGCCAGATATCCGGTCGCCATCATCGCCAATCGGTTGTCGGGTGCGATTTCGTCACCCGCAATCTGCCATCGGACAAACTGATCGTAAGGCATTCCCGCATTCAAAGCCTGAACTACGAAATCCCGGTAGTGGTAAGCTGATGCTCGGTCATAGTCATGTTCAAAGCCGTGACTTTCC
>JBAXBD010001122.1:0-1585 GCA_037142165.1 Schlesneria sp.
CGCGACCGGTCGGGCCCTCGCCTACCGAACAAAGGAGCGGGCTGCTTACTTCTTCGACGATCGTCAGTGGAAGATGCCGTTCATTGGTGGATACAAGTTCGAATTGCAGCCGGGGGTGCCGAACCTGGATGCGGCCGCTATGTACTTCTTCGCCGCGACCGGCGTCACACCGGCGATGGATACGAAGATCGTCGGTCAGGGTTCGACATATCCGTGGACGGCCGTCGATTCCAAGGGGAATGCTCTGGATGGTGGCAAGCAATATAAGCTTCATCTGCCACCGAAGATTCCGGTCAAGACTTTTTGGTCTGTCATCGTTTATGACACTCAGACCCGTTCGATGCTTCAAACGGATCAAAAGTTCCCCAGCGTTAGCAGCCAGAACAAGAAAATTCAGGTGAACGACGACAGCTCGGTCGACGTATACTTTGGCCCCAAAGCCCCGCCTGGCAAGGAGAACAACTGGGTGCAAACCATTCCCGGCAAAGGTTGGTTCACCATCCTGCGCCTGTATGGCCCACTTGAGCCGTGGTTCAACAAGACCTGGAAGCCCGACGATATTGAGTTGGTCGAATAGTTCCACCGAATCGCAGGTGTCGGCTTCTCGCTCCGCCGTGAAGAAAGCCGAATTGCCGCTTTCCTGATGATCCACCGGGGCTTTCAAGTGCCAATCAATGTTTGCATCAATTCGGCTATCATCTCGGCGGAGCGGAGCGAGATGGCTTCGTGGTCTAAGGCATTGCCTCGTTGGGGCCTTCCTTCTTACGTTCGGTCGGCTTCCTTGAATGCGGTAGAATCAACCACACAGAAATCAGCGTCAACGGAACCGCAATCATCCCGTAAGGGACAACCAAAGTACTTCCCCAAACCCCTTCAGAACGTTCTTCATCGAAATCACAAACTCCTAGCCCGAACCAACGCCACCGCCATTTCAATTTTGGATCATTCAGATTGGGTTTGTTTGTCGGATACGTTCCCCACGAAGGATAGGCCGACCCGACGTCGATGTCGTAGTCATCCGGGTCGGTGGACTCTTCGTACATCGTGTCCCATAAGACCATGCCGTTTAACGATGCCAATCCGCCTAGAATGAATCGGACCCCTGCATCGGTTTTCTGTTTGCGAGTTGGGAACGTGACAAAATCGCCCGTAATGAAACTTCGTACCCATCCAGACATGAAGACCAACGCCAACAGCAAAGTCGCCAGCCCGATCTGGCGTCGACATCCCTGGAAAAAATCACTCATCTTTTGATCTCTCGTGGTTGTGGATATCGCTGGCAGGATCAAAAGCTTCGATCACGAACCACGAATGAGTTTAAGCTTATGAGACTGCTTCGGCGACATGTGCACTGGCCAGATCTCTTGGATGCGGAGTTACAGCTCTCGCCGGAAGGGATGTCAGAACGACGCAAATCGTGTCCGACTCTGGGTCGGCCCAGGCGAGTGTTCCTGTTGATCCACTGTGGCCAAACGTCGTTTCCGAACCTTTTGGTCCGGCAGACATCCGGGTGACGAGACCCAATCCACGCGGGGTCAAACTTTCGGGGTTGTGATTCTTCACCATCAGCCGCGCGGTCTGTGGT
>JBAXBD010001123.1:0-1580 GCA_037142165.1 Schlesneria sp.
ACCGGTAGCGGAAAGGCATCAAAAGAGCAGATTCAGCATGCGATTCGACAAGAACTGCGACTGGATAAATTGCTAGAACCGAATGACGTAGCCGACGCGTTTGCCGTCGCGCTATGTCACTACCATAGTGCTCGCTCAGTCATGTTCGGCGACTTACCAGATTGATCATTCATCGGACAAGTCGAGCATTGCCGAAATAGAGCCGATCACCAATATCGATCATGGGACTTCCATAGTCCACGACGATTTCCAGTTCAACCACCCCGGCGACATCAATATCAAGAAGTTGTGGTGCTGGGCGTTGAGATCCCTGTTGCCCGTTTTCACCGACTTTTACCGATCCATTAAAGACAACTTTCTCGTCGGCTTTAATCGTCACGTCGACGTTGCCGCGATTGATCTCGTCGCCAATCCCCATCACCGCCTGGAATCGTCGATAGTCACCCCCAAGACGATATTTCAATGCCGTTTTTGAATGAATTGCCAACCCTTTGGCGTATCTCTTATGACCCAGGCTAATCCGATTTCCTTCGAAGTCTTTGTCGCGTCGATAGGCAAAGACATGAAAATCAGAAAACTCTCCAAAATAGGGTGTGTGCTTCATTCCGCGTGGTTCAAGATCCGAGAGATACGTGAATTTGCTGATACTGTAATCAATCACTTTCAGCGACTCAGGAGCGACACTCAGTTCCAGACCCGTCACAAGTCGCACCTGCCACTTCGTCCCGTTCCATTCTATCTGCTTTGCAGACAGACGATCGCCGGATGTTAATTCCAGTTGTGCGACCGCTTTCCTGGCCGACGACTCTCGCTTGGAATAGATCAGGCCAAATATCTTTTCACGTTTGACCGCCAGGTCATCACCATCAAGTTGGAACTGGAGCGTTGATTCATTCATTGATCCGACAACGCCATCGAGATGATCCAGGACTTCCCCTTTTCGAATGGCGATCATGTCTTTCTTGGGGGCTCGTTCAATGAGTTGACTCCATTCGGTGTCCACCTTCGGATCAACAGCGGCGAACCGTACGCTGGAAACACTCGTCGCGGGAATTTGAAGTTCACCGAGTTGAGGATGAGTAACAGTCGCCGCAGTCCCCGAAGAAACAAAAGTTCGAACCCTGATCTGTGAATCATCGATAAGTCGCACCAAAATCGACTCGACAATAGGGGGCGAAGCAGGGGCGGAGGCGGATCGGATTTGCAAGATATCCGTCGTGGAAACAGTTTCCGAACCCGAACTGGTCTTCACAATCACAGAGTTTGCAGTCAAAGACTCCAGCGTCCCTTGAAGCTGCCTCTCAGACAACGTCTGAACTTCGACGGTAGGAGCCTGTGCAACGGTCAACAAAACCAACAGAGAAAGACCATTCATCGGGACATCATTCCTAGCTGTATTCTCGTATCCTTGTGCCACTGCTTGCCCGTCCTCGGTCAAGCAGTGCTCTTCGCAGCGATATCGATAAGGCGAAGAACTCGTCGGAGAAGACTCCGATGTAGTGGCACTATCGAACCGCATTGTGTTTCAGCGTGCTTACTTGCTTTTCTTCGCGGTTCGACCGGCCAGCTTTTTCGTATAT
>JBAXBD010001124.1:0-1580 GCA_037142165.1 Schlesneria sp.
CCCCTACGATCGATTTATCACGGAACAGATTGCCGGTGATCTGTTGGGAAGCCCCGGCGATCCAGGTCGACTGGCGGCGCTGGGACTCTTCGCTCTGGGTCCCGTCTATTACCAGGACAATGGCGAACAGGCCAAGGCCCTGGCCGATGAATGGGACGATCGTATCGACACGCTGACCCGAGGCGTGTTGGGCCTGACTGTTTCTTGTGCGCGCTGCCACGACCACAAATTTGATCCGATTACCACGGCGGATTACTACGCTCTGGCAGGCATTTTCGCCAGTAGCGATTATCAGGAACGGCCGATCGTCCCCAAGGAAGTGATCGATCAAAAGAGCGCGGCGGAATCGACGATGAAGGAACAGCAGCTTCTCGTCGATCGGTTTCTGGATGAAGAAGCTCGCAAGTTACGAGTCACCCTGGTCGCGGATATTCCTCAATACATGACGACGGCGTGGAAGGCTATCAATCTGCAGCGGGTCAAACCCAAGGACAAAAAACTGCTCGCACGCGTTGCCAAGGACGAAAAAGTCAGCGAATTGCTGCTGAAGCGTTGGGTTGACTATTTGACCGCTGCGGCCGAGATCCAGAAGACTCGGCCCTATCTCTCGGCGTGGTACGAATGGTTTGGTAAACAAGATTCCAAACAAGATCTGTCGGGCGATGCCGCCGCATTGGCCAGCGTGCAACAGATTGCTGTCGATTTCCAGTCACTGGTTCAATCGAAATCACCGCTCCGCGATCAACTCTTCGCCGAGTTCGGCGAGAACATCGCTTTTGTGAACGAATCCGATCGTGCCGTTGTCGCTCCCGGTGTCATCCCTTTGGGCAATCTGTTCGACGATCCCAAGGGGGGAACTTCACTGTCATCGGCACTGTCAACAGATTCGTTCCTCGCCGCCGCCAACGACAAGTGTCTCGCAGTCGATCGTGTGGTGCAGGGATGGGGCAAGCAAACACAGATTGCGGCGGGTGTCCATTTTGACTTCAGCCAGCTCGGAAGCGACAACCTCGCGTACGGTGCAGTGATCAACGACGGTTGGGACACATCCGGAGGGATTCGCACCGTCGGTCAGCCGTTCGCGTCGAACGCCCCTCGCACAGAGCAGGGAATTGGAATGCACGCCAATGCCCTGATTACGTTTGACCTCGACGAACTGCGAAGGTCAGGGCTGATGCCCGCCGATCAACGATTCGTCTTTCGGACCGATCGAGCGGGACTGAACGACGACACATTTGGGAGCGGAGACCCGACGGTCCACATGGCGGTGATTGTATCCCGGTCGCATCGTCAGACAGACATCTACGATGGGATCATCGCGGGATATGTGAATGGGAATCTCGTCAAGACAGCAGAGAACGATCGTGTCTATTATTTTTCGGGAGATATTCCCGCTCCACTCAAAGCCGATGGGAAGTTTGTCAAATTTGACGTTCCCATTCCCGCCGATGCCAGGTACCTGACGCTGGTCAGCACCGGGGCGGGAACTGGACCGGATGATAATACGATCAGCAGCGACCATGCCGTTTTTTCCGGGGCGCGCCTGGAAATGGACCCGCTTCCAATGAAGACGGAAATCG
>JBAXBD010001125.1:0-1569 GCA_037142165.1 Schlesneria sp.
GGTTTTGACGTGGGACCCATCCTCGAGAACAGGGAAGATGCCGCCGCGTTCGATGACGGGACTTGAGGTCCAGCACAAATCGGTCGATCATGACTTCTGCGAGGGTGTAACTGGCCCCCAATCGCTTCGCGACAATCCGCATGGGGCCATCGCTATAGCCACTGAGTGCCGCCTGTACGACAGGAAATCCGATCGCAACGGCCCCAATCGAAAGCGGCTTCAACCTCAAAGGAACGGTTAAAGACGCTGCTTGAGAATGGATCGGGAGTGGTTGATTGTGATGAATGTCTCGCGCCATCTCTTCGTTATTGCGATAATCCGACTTGCGGGAAACTCAAGCGATACGCGCTCTTGAGGAACTCGACGTTATGAACATCAACGATGTTCCCTGGGTTCATCTAACGGTAGCTCCTGACGAACGACCTTCCCCGGCTCATTATGATGATAACCCAGGATGATCGCTATTGGCTTGCGGATTTAGAACCGTTTGGCGACCCGGAAATGGGAACTCCCACGGGGAGCGGTCGACCGGCAACTGAGAATCCATGATCATGTGTAAATTTCTGCAGCTTCCGATAAATCGCATAGCTATCGGGATAGACCCAAAAGGTCAGCGTCGTATCTGGCGCCGCGCCAAGAATCGATTGATAAAACTTCGACCCTTTACGCAAAGCGACTTCAGCGGTCTCTCCCTTGGTTTCAGGTTCAGGATGAATCTGCCAATTGGAAAGACTGATACGATAACCTCCCTGCCCTGTTCTGAGCTCGTCCAACCCCGAAAGCGTCTCTACTCGTACCAGATACTGCATATTGAAGCCCTCGACGGGTCCGATTTGACCCTGATGTTGTCGAGTTTTCACCAACCAGTCCTTCCGTTTTTGAATCTGGTCCTTCAGCCGAGACACAAGTTCATCAACCGGCACTTCAGAAACGCGATTTCGTTCCAGGCGATAGTGCTTCTCGTTGCCGTTCACAACACGGCTGATCGGTGTAATCTTGTGTTCCAGTGTCTGGACATTGACCGGTTTATCCTCGATCTCTTCGATCTGCTTGGCCAGCCGTTCCAAGTCTTTTCTGGCGAGTTCCAAATCGGCAACGGCTTTTGCCTTCCGCATTTTGCTGGCGTCGAGTTGCTGCGCCGACACAGTCAACATTTCTTGGACTGCCTTTTGACGTTCAGTTAATTCGACCTGCCGCAAACTCGATTGTTGAACGCGAGCCGCAAGAGCCAGTTCTTCTTTTGTGATTGAGGCAAGAACGGTTTCCAGTTCCTTGGTCATTTCCACAAGTTCCTGTGGAACAACTAACTCAGGCAAAGGAGGCCGCACCGGCATTTCCTGTGTTTCCGGCTCCAATTCCGATTCGTCTTCCGGTTCCTGCATCGTCAATTCTTGCTGCTGCGGTTCCTGAGTTGCCTCGTCAGACTTATTCGTCTTCGCAGGAGCAAATTGGGCCAATTCCGAGACAGGCTCATCAGATAAATTGGTCCCTGGCGGCAGAAAAACCACGGGGATCTTACTGACATGCAGGCCAGCAATCACGATCAGGATGATCAAGATACCAACGATG
>JBAXBD010001126.1:0-1564 GCA_037142165.1 Schlesneria sp.
GCTTTGGCGATTGTTTCTTCGTCGTTCTTGCAACGTTCGTCGCGAAGTTTAGCCAGCTCCAGGGGATTGCGCTCACCCTTGAGAATGGCTTCGATGATCAAGATTCCGGTCACGCCAGTCACGTCCGACAACACCTTGTCGAGCCTGACATTCATCTGTTGGATAGCCTTTTGAATGTGCTGGATGTGCTGTCCTGCGTATTGGACGAGCATGGCCCTTTGTCGTAGGTAGCTACGTAGCACAGCGACTTCTTCCGGCGGTCGAAATGCTCCGGACAAGAGCCCGAAAGTGTGCAGTTGTTGCCGCCACTGGCAGTCCACAACATCCGTTTTTCGTCCGGGAACACTCTTGAGGCGACGTGGGTCAACGAGCAATACGGTCAATCCACGCGACTCCAGCAACTCGAAGAGTGGAATCCAGTAAACACCGGTTGACTCCATGACCACCGTGTCGATGCCGCATCCTTCGAGCCACTCCGCCAATGCGATCAGGTCTCCAGTGAACGCAGAAAAGCGTCGCACGGCCTGCGTGTCGCGATCCGGCGGAACTGCGACAAAATGAAACTCGCTACCGATATCAACGCCAGCCGCATTCAGATGAACCTGCTGCAATTGTCCAGGCAAAACATCACGTCGTTTTTTCGTCATGGATGATCCCCCAAAATGATCCTGGGGGCAAAGGCTTAACAAAAAACAATCTCTTGAACGGGATCGACACAGCAACGACAAGTCGTCACCACGCCGTCACCAATGTCATTCTCGCAGGCCTTCGCAACCAAGCTTTCTAACGGGCGATGAGCATCACTGTAGAATCGGCTACTTCGCCCAGGATCTAATCTCCGGCTACTATCGCTCAAACTAAAGTTCCTCACAATCATGTGCCCGAAGCTGGGCTGCCGCAGCTCTCAACTCTCTCGGCGCATCGCCGCCCCTCTGATTCTTCTTAAAATGTCTACTCACGACTTTCTCAGAACAATACGTCGACGCGCAGAAGCGAGTCTCAATCATCTGCCCGAAGCCAGGCTGAGACAGCTTATGACTTTCTCAAAACAACTCTCCAACCGTTTCGGCCCTTCCTTCGCGCACTACTTCCCCACAACCTACAAAAAAACGACAAAAATACGCATAAAAACTACGACAGTCAATAGAAAAATAGAAATACTTTCTTAACGTTTGGAAATCGCTCATCGAAGTCGTCGATTTGTGGCTGGGCACTCGTTCCGTTTCTTTCGTTCGATCGAAATGCTAACGCAGCCAAGTAGTAAACCCGCACCCTCTATCTAGGTTTCAGAAAATGTTGCGTAAACTCTCGGCCCGAATCCATTGTTCAATTCTTGAAACGGCCATTGTCCCCGAACGCATAGGTGAACATTTCGAGACGAGACAGTCCTTTTTAGTCGCGCAGCTTTGGCATCAAGCAGTTGTTAACTTCGGGACGTCAGCACAATCGAATCCGAAATCATCGCGCGCATTCCCCATCCTGCGGCGAAGCCAACAGTGATGATGACTGTCAACAGAAGAACCGTTCGCGGCCACGTCCCCGTTCGATGTTTGGAGTGTCGCAG
>JBAXBD010001127.1:0-1561 GCA_037142165.1 Schlesneria sp.
GTTACCTGCGTTGGGTGGCACACAACCCCACATTTAAGTGTTGGCGGACTAGTAGGATGGGTCGAGTCTTCGAGCCCCACCAATTCGATCAGCACGTTGGTTTGTCGGAATTTTCAGCGGCAGAATGGTGGGGCTCGCAGACTCGATCCACCTACGTTCGTCCAAGCCTCAAACCTTGGATTGCATTCTCATTTGTTTCCTGTAATATTATTTTTGTTATCCATATTTAACTGGCGTGGATCAACAGAAAAAACCGATCTTCATCATTGGGATTTTCAGCTCGACAGGCCTGCCGTGATTCCGGCGCGATGAGTGACGGTCTGGGTTGACAGGTAACGACACGAAGGTGGTCTCAACGAGGTTGAGTTTTTGTCGTGTGGGCTTTAGCCAGGATGTTGTGGCGCACGGGCTAAAGCCCATGCTACGACGGGCTGATCATTCTGGAAAGTGAGCTGCGATGTCTGCGTCATTGTCCCAAATCTGGCTGCATCTTGTCTTCAGTACCAGGAACCGACAGGTGTTTCTGCAAAACCCTGGCTTTCGGGACGAGATGTTTCTGATGTTAAACCAGCCCCTGCAGGAACTTGGTTGTCTCCCCCAATGTACTGGTGGCTGGATTGATCACGTTCACATCGTCTGCGGGCTGTCACCCACGGTGACGATCGCCAAGCTTGTCGAACATGTGAAGGCTGAAACATCAAAATGGGCCAAAAAAACGTCGAGTGGTAGCCCGACATTCACGTGGCAAGCGGGTTACGGAGCCTTCTCCGTCAGCCGGTCTAACCTTGACCGAGTCGTCAATTACGTGGAACGACAGGAAGAACACCATAAGCGGCATTCGTATCAGGAGGAATTCCGGGAACTCTGCCAGAAACATGAACTCGAAATCGACGAACGTTATGTCTGGGATTGAAGGCGAACAGTTAACGCATGGGGAATGCGGTGAACAATGTTTTTTCGAGGAAATCGCCATGAAGTCGAAGCAAATGTGGCGCGGACTGTCGCGCTTCAAGCTCTCCACCGACCCCGCGTCGGTGGAAGCAACGACTGATCAGCTAAAACGAGATCACAACAACTTTAAAAAAACTCTCCACCGACCTTGTGTCGGTGGAAGTAGCGATTTTCGAGCTATGTTTTTCCTGCGAACCGCCTACTTAGCTGTCCAGTCGTTGCTTCCACCGACGCAAGGTCGGTGGAGAGCTAATCGGATTCCTCAGCGTGTTGTCTGTAGCGATCCAGTCGTTGCTTCCACCGACGCAAGGTCGGTGGAGAGCGTTCCGAATCTTCCGGTTTTCTACCGGTTAGCTGTTCAGTCGTTGCTTCCACCGACGCAAGGTCGGTGGAGAGCTAGGCGGATTTCTCAGCGTGTTGTCTGTAGCGATCCAGTCGTTGCTTCCACCGACGCGAGGTCGGTGGAGAGCGTTCCGAATCTTCCGGTTTTCGCCCGGTTAGCTGTCCAGTCGTTGCTTCCACCGACGAAAGGTCGGTGGAGAGCTAGGCGGATTCCTCAGCGTGTTGTCTGTAGCGATCCAGTCGTTGCTTCCACCGACGCGAGGTCGGT
>JBAXBD010001128.1:0-1559 GCA_037142165.1 Schlesneria sp.
ATCGAAAGCATTTTGACCCGGCTCATTCTCGATCCGGCAGAATTCCTCGACATCAAACGGAATCGCGGCGGGAGGAACTTTCGACAAACACCACAAGCGAATGAGGAGCGGCGAAATCACAAGGAATGCGACAATCAGATTTCGCCAGAATGAGAACGAGCGAAATGAAATTCGAACACCCTGCGGACTCAGCGAAGGCCCTGATTCCTCTGCCGACATATCACACATTGCCTTATCATTCGTGAAGCGAAAAGACAAAAACACAATCTCCTTTATTCGAGCGGCCGTCAATTGGAAAGGAACGAGAAAAGTCACACCGAACCCGCCAAGTGTTATTAGTGTCATTCGGTAATCTTGATTCTTATTCGTGCGATTCGTCAGATTCGTGGTCGAAACGCTTTTGTATTCGTCCAAATTCTTCAAAACACGACCCTGAGCCCAGATTGCCATAACCGATTTATGAATGGGGGATCTCGGCGTCGGCAAATACTAATGGTGGGAAATATGGACGACACATTTCAACAGGCGGCCGATGCGATTCAGTCTGCAGATGCTCTTTTGATCGGAGCAGGTGCCGGAATGGGTGTCGATTCGGGGCTACCTGATTTTCGCGGACCAGAAGGGTTCTGGAAGGCGTATCCCCCTTTTCGCGGTCAGGCATTCTCGGCCATTTCAACTCCTCACTGGTTTCAAACCGATCCTGCTCTGGCCTGGGGATTCTTCGGCCACCGATTGAAGTTGTACCGGACGGCGAACCCTCATCGCGGATTCGAGATCCTTCGTCGCTGGAGCGAGCGACCCAGGTTCGGGGCGTTTGTTTTCACCACGAATGTTGACGGACAATTTCAGAAAGGGGGATTCCCCGAAGACCGGCTGATCGAGTACCACGGATCGATCCATCACCTGCAATGCAGTCAATCGTGTGACCCATCCGTCTGGTCATCTGAGGGAGTCGAAATCACTGTCGACGAGGAAACAATTCGGGCGACATCGGAGTTTCCTCGTTGTCCGAAATGCGATGCGATTGCCCGACCGAATATCCTGATGTTCGATGACTGGGAGTTTCACCAGACCCGGCACAAGGTTCAATACGCGGCTTACCAGAACTGGCTGAACCAGGTAAAAGGATCGCGGATCGTCTCGATTGAAATGGGAGCAGGCCTGGCGATCCCAACCGTTCGCAGCGAATGCGAAAAGCGTGGTCAAATTCTGATCCGGATCAATCCCCGCGAGGCCGAAACTCCCGCACACGGTATTTCAATTCCCTTGGGATCATTGGAGGCGTTGGAACGAATCGACTCCCTTTGTTGTACGAGTTTCTCTTGACCACTGCCGCAATGGTACTTCTTACGGCATCACTCCGGCAGCTTGCATGACCCGTTCAATGGCGGCGATCGAATCAGGCGCGGGCCTGAAGTTGCCTGGCCGGTGCCCTTGGGCAATCAACAGCGGTGTCCAGTCCCATTTGTTCTTGCGGTTCCAGATGTTGATGTCGGCGTGGTGGTCGGCCAGAAACTGCACAAACCTGGGACGATCCTGATACGCTGCGCCGTGCATGG
>JBAXBD010001129.1:0-1558 GCA_037142165.1 Schlesneria sp.
CGCCGAACCCGTCCGTGAAACGTCAACCCCCTTCCGCCGCGATTCCGACGATCAACACACCTCAGCCGACACCGTGTCGCGGGTCTCCGATTCAAAGTCATCCAGCCTCGAAGCCTCGCGCATGCGGTCGGACCGAGCCGTTTCGTTCGCGGTTTCATCCGATTCATCCAGATCGACATTCGAACCGGATGAGGGGACTGGCCCGTTGCCCGAAATCGATACCGTTGATACGGAGATACCAAGGCACATCGACGGGTCTTCAAATGACAACGAGCCCCAACGCCCGGAAAGGTCCGATTCAATCGAACCGATTCGTCCTGCTGACGGATGGTTTGTCTACATGGCGATTGGAGTCTGTACTGTTCTGGCCGTGATCTGTTATCGTCGGGGCGCGACTTAATCGCTCGTCATTAACGACCGGATGAATAAATCCGTCGTTCGAGTGACGTGCGGAATGAACCGTCACGGTGCAACGCCTGGCGAGGGATACATGACAGAATCGATTTTGTCAGAATCAGAAATTCTGGTTCCTCAAAGTTCTGATTGGAAAGGTGCTGCAGGAAGGTTCCACGCAGCCCGGCTGAGACAAGTTGCTCAAACGGTCTGACTCCAAACTCAGTTTCTGCGAACATCGATTCTTCACCGAAATCTCGTGCACGATCAGGATCGATCGCGAATTCAAAACATTCGTCCTTGATTCCGATCGTGCCAACGAGAAGATCATTCCACCGATCACAGCGGCGACGCAGTCGATCGATTTTCTGTACACGATCGTGATCATCCTCAACAACAGTCAGAAGCCGAGAAAGCACGATCATGCGAATCTCAAGCAGGCCGCTGACAACATTACGGGCAACCCGCGTTAAATCGTCTGTTCCCAGCCGGCGATCTAACGCAGCAAGCAATGTGCTAAACGTTCGTATCAGGATCTCACTCGTAAAGAGACGCGGCGTTAGCGTTTCAAAAAGCTCCATGTCGTACGAACTTGCATTTGTTCCGGCATCTAATTCATTCATCCAACGCTTTTGAAGCAAACGATTGCTTCGCCAGAATCCGCAAATTGATTCGGCGGAAGGCGCCTTCGTTTCTTCTAAAATGCCGGGAGCGGCGTGCGAGACAACGAGTGCGAGTTCCGCAAGTGATTTGGCGGAAAGTCCGAAGCGCTGGGATAACATTCTGACCTCGTAAAGCTTGGCACGTATCGACAATGAACCAGATCATGAAGAGTGACTCTTTCGCAAACCGGATGCCACGACCTGCGAGCGATCAATTCTCGTGCTTAACCGTCACGAAGTGACGAAAATGCCCATCGATTGTCAAACTTCGGGAACAATCGATGTTGCCAGAAATCAACGTCTGTCGTCGCGAAGCCACAGAGTTGCTACGCAGAAACTGACCGACCGAAGGTCTCCCGCGATTTTCTTCACGTCGTTTCCGTCGTTAACTTCTGTTCAAAAATTCTCTCTTCCGTTCCGCGATAATCCCCCGCCTCGAAATTTGATCGAAAAGTTCGCGCGACTTCGCGCGACTTCGACCATTTCCCATATTTCATAGGGTT
>JBAXBD010001130.1:0-1552 GCA_037142165.1 Schlesneria sp.
CTTCATCGCTATCGCATTTCGGAATGCAGCTGCTTCATCAATCGGCTTACCATCCAGTTCGACGATCACGTCCGCTTGCTTCAATCCTGCTTTTTCGCCAGGAGCACCCTTCTGAACGTCCCCCACCAACACACCGTGTGAATCCTTTAACCCGAACTGTTCGGCAAGATCCTGATTCAAGCCTTGGATTCTGACACCGAGGTATCCCCGGACAACTGTTCCGTGATCAACGATCTGGTCGTAAACTTGTTTCGCCATTTCAATCGGGATCGCGAATCCCAGGCCAACCGATCCCCCGGTCTTACTGAAGATCGCAGTGTTGATACCGATCGCTTCGCCTCGCAGATTGACCAGTGGCCCACCCGAATTACCAGGGTTGATCGCGGCATCCGTCTGGATGAAGTTTTCATAGTTGTTGATCCCAACGCTGTTTCGACCAACGGCACTGACGATCCCTGCCGTCAAAGTCTGCGTCAGTCCGAACGGAGCACCCGAGGCCAACACCCATTCACCCACTTCTGTCGATGTCGAGTCCCCAAGCGGCAGCACCGCCAGGTTCTTCGCATCAACCTTAATCACCGCGACATCGCTTTGTGAGTCGCTACCGACAACCTTCGCCAGCATTTCCCGGCCGTCATGGAATCGGACAGTCACTTTGCTTGAGTCCCCCACCACGTGATGGTTCGTCAAAATATAACCGTCTGACGAGACGACAAATCCAGAACCTTGTCCAACGACAGCATGCTTCTGGCTGGGCTGCTGTCGTTGCCGAAGCCCCTCTGGAATCCGGTCACCGAAAAATCGCTTCAACATTTCGTCATTGAGTGGATTGGGTGCGTCGTCTGATGGACCATTGCCTAATGGAACGTCGCTTCCCATCTTCTTTTCGACTTTGAGCGAAACGACTGCGGGAGAAACCCGCTTCGCAATCGAAGCAAAAGCTCGCCCCGAGTGCTCCAATCCCTGAATTGCCGCGAGGTCGGCATTTGACTGCGTCAGCGTCGAAGTCGAAGCGGGTGGCGTCGCATACGCCATATAGCCGACCCCTCCGAGCAACATCATTGAAGCGAGGGTCAATCGACCTGCTTTTTTTACCGTTGAACTGACTGACTTTTGATGGTTCATAACCTGCTCTCCTGTTGTTGATTGTTGAGAAACTTCCCAACCGTTCGTCCTTTTCTACGAACTTGATGGCGAAGAATTCATCCGCAATTGTGATGCCAACAATTTCAAATTGAGTTCACAGGCCTGCCACTGTGTGAGAATCATGTCAAGCAGCGAAAAACAGGCATCTACGGCATGCGGAAAGAATTCCCCGCAGGAAATCGGCGAGCGAAGTCCGTTCTCACTAAGACGAGTCCGCGGGGCAATCTGCCCCACCGGGGAAATCTGCCCCGACCCGTAGCTGCGGCTTCCAGCCGCAGACGTAAACGCATCGCTCAGCCTGTGAAAAATCGGACGACGTGATGTTCCGGGGTCGGGTGTTCAATTTTCAAAATTGGCCAACCACGCGGTTTGTGATAGCAAGGACTCTTATTGGCCAATTTTGAAA
>JBAXBD010001131.1:0-1546 GCA_037142165.1 Schlesneria sp.
GCCGAGGCGGTGTTCCGGACTATCATCGACAAGGCGGGGGATAGCCCGGACGGTATCAAGGCGAAGGGGGTGCTGGCGGCGGCACTGCTGGCGGGCGGCGACAAACCGGCCGCACAGAAGCTGGTAAGTGCAGGTTTCGATGTGATTGACATCAATTTCGGGTGTCCCGTCAAATCCACCGCTGGCGCGTGTCGAGGTGGGTTCCATCTCAGTCAGCCGGATGTCGCACTGGAAATCGTCAGTCGAACTCGAGCTGCTGTTCCTGATCACATTCCTGTGACGCTGAAGATGCGGCGCGGAGTCGACGATTCGAGTGAGAGTCGTGATCGGTTCTTTCAAATCCTTGATGGAGCGTTCGAGCGAGGTATTTCCGCAATCACAGTACATGGCCGCACGGTCGAACAAAAATATATTGGCCCGAGCAACTGGGATTTTCTTCGCGAAGTGAAACAGCATGCTGGTTCGAAGACGATTCTCGGCAGCGGGGACCTGTTCACCGCACAGGCTTGCCTCGAGATGTTCCAGATAACGGGTGTCGACGGAGTTTCAGTGGCACGCGGAGCAATTGGTAATCCGTGGATTTTTTCACAAGCCAAGGCGTTGGCGTCTGGTCTTCCACTTCCGGAACCTGATCTGATTGAACAACGTCGGGTGATGGAGCTTCAGTTCGAACTTTGCGTGAAAGTCAGTGATGTTCCGCAGGCACTGACGACGATGCGAATGTTTGGGATGAAGTTCGCCCAGTTGCATCCGCAGTACGCCGATGTTCGCAATGCATTTGCGGCTTCACAAAGTATTGAAGATTGGCGCAACGTGCTGGATCGCTGGTATTCGCTTTAGTCTTTGCTGAGATCAGGATGCGCGTCTAACGCGGGACGATCGACCCGAATTTCAATTCGCCACCGGCGATCGTTGCTTCGATTTTCAGGCTCAGGCGATCGTTCGTGGAAGCGATGGGACTGATAGGACTTATGGGACGTATAGGACCCGTCTGGGAGGTAGCGTTCGTCGTTCGATCTTTCGCTGAGATGTGGAATAGCACCAGATCTGCAAGTGATCCACGGCGCAATCGAACGACGTCTTGCCCGAGTAGCTTTGCCGGATTCTGACTGGCCATATCAACCGCTTGCTTCACCGATAAACCTGCAAAACTGATGGCGTTAGCCACGCATTCGTCGATTTCTTGAGCCGAGCCTGCGAGCAGTTCCTGTTGTCCGGCGACGACGAGTTTCCCACTGGGCAGAATCTCACTGCGGCCCAGTTTGTTTTCGTAAACGCCAGGCGGGCAACCTGCCCATCCTGCGGCATCACAGGTCAGGATTGTCTTTTGGGTCGACTTCACACGGATGAATGTCCGTACCAGATTGGGGGGAAGATGGTGTCCATCGACGATCAGACTTGCGCTCAACCTCGTGTCCGCCAGTTGTTCATAGATCGCATTTCGATGACGGTGAATCATCGAATGAGCACCGTTACCCAGATGCGTACTTAGTCTTGCCCCCGCGTCGATACCGGCTTGAATTTGTTCGGGCGTGGCCGCTGTATG
>JBAXBD010001132.1:0-1544 GCA_037142165.1 Schlesneria sp.
ATGGAGGCATTTGGGCAACTATGGCGGCCTGCAGGCCTTTTTTCGGTTTCGCACGACGGAAAGCAATGGGAAACAATGGGAAACAATGGGCAACAATGGAGCGAGACACTGGCCAAACTCGCTCGAAGACGTTGGGCAACTATGGAGACGTTTGGGCAACATTGGCGGCCTACGGTCCTTTTTCGGTTTCGCACGGCGGAAAGCAATGGGCAACTATGGTGCGAGACACCGTCCGAGTTTACTCGAAGACATTGGGCAACTATGGAGACGTTTGGGCAACTATGAGTATTACCGAACGAAAAGAAAGCCCAACAATCACAAAATCGTCCGTTCATTTTCGTGCTTTCGAACTTTCGTGTTTTCGTGATCCGTTTTCGTCTTGTCTTCTTGGAATACCGTACTTCGTAATTTCGAGCGTCAAAGTTTGTTCAAGTTCGTTCGACTTCGATCATTCCCCTTGTTTCATAGGCTTTTCAGCGAGTTGACCCCTCTGTTTTGCCGTGTTCGAGTTCGATCGAGTTTGTTCGAGTTCGATCAAGTTCGAAATTCTGTCGCGGGGAACTCCGAATGACGAAGGGACTGCTTTAAACATGGCTTGATCACGTTAGCCTCGGAGAAAAGAGCTTTCCAAAGGGATCGCTGACCCTTCACTCCACTTGTTACACACAAGAAGCCGACAAAAGTATGACATGTGCGCACATATTGTCAACAGCAGTTGCCCGAATACTTTCTTAACGTTTGGAATGTGCGCAGGAAAATCCAAAACAAAGTTTCCAGGTCTGACAGAGAATGGTTCTGGAGCGTTTGTAAAACAGAAGCAGCCACTGCATAGTAGCAATCGAACATCAGCAATGTTCGCATGTCCCGTGTCTGTTTTGCCCTGTGCTCCGAAGAACCACTACTTTTGTGCGAAGATCTCCTGGTTGTGCGTCGGTCTCCCGACCCCGATCCGTGTTTATTAATCAGTAAAAAACGGTCTTTCGACCTGACAAAAATAAAAATCCCATGCAAGCCACACCCCAGATCCAACGACAATGGCAGATTCTGATCGCTCTGATGTCCCGGCGGATGGGGATGACGATCAAGGAACTGGCTCAGGAAGTGAGCGTCGACGATCGGACGATTCGTCGTGACTTGAATGCGCTGCGAAAGGCCAATTTTCCTCTGGAGGAACGAGTCACCGCACACGGCTGCAAGCATTGGAAAATCATCGACGGAGGTGCCAATGTTCCGATCCACTTCAACTGGTCCGAAGCGGTCGCGCTGTATCTGGGCCGACGATTACTCGACCCCTTAGCCGGCACCAATTTCTGGCAATCCGCCAATTCTGCCTTCAGCAAGATCCGCGCGATGCTGGGTGAGGCGGCGCTGGCTCAACTTTTAGGGGTGGCTCTGTCTGCGGCACAGGCGGCACGGCCTCGTCCGGGCGGATCCAATTACTGCGCTCGGTGATCTCAACACCGGCAGCGTCCACGCCGACGATGAAATAAAATTCGCTGCCGGTGTTGAGATCACCGAGCGCAGTAATTGGATCCGCCCGGACG
>JBAXBD010001133.1:0-1540 GCA_037142165.1 Schlesneria sp.
GACTCAATCCGAGTGGAATCACAAAGTGTTTGTAGAGATCGACACCGTCGGCATAGAGTGCAAATTTGCGTGGCATTCTCACGATCATGTCTGGCTTTCCCAACTGCCAACCCGAGGGAAACCTTGGCAGTGGCGGCAAATCGGCACGGTCACCTTCCGGAGCACCGATTTCGGACCAGAGCTTCAGCAGTGAGATTTGAGTTTCGGACAAACGTCGCTCGCTGGCAAAATGTCCGTAATCCGGAGATGGTTTCCACGGTGGCATCAGCCGGGACGATACAACTTCAGCAATTTGTTTGGATCGCTTCGAGACTTGCTCGTAGTTTGTCAGTGCGAATGGTGCGACTTCTCCATCGCGGTGACACGCCGTGCAATTTGAGAAGATGATCGGAGCAATGTCACGGTTGAACGTGACTTCCCCGACTGACTCACCCGAGCCTGGTTCTTCCAGTAAGCATCCAACCGCCTGGGTACAAGCGATCGGCAAACGGTGACCGCCAGCGGTTGAGTGCATCGCATCCGCCAGATAATTTCTTTTCGCGGTATTCTTTTTACCAGGCCTCTCGCTCGAATCGTCGATCAAGCCGCGATAAATCTGTTTTCCATCTCGATCAAAGACGAAGGCCTCGGGTGTGTGAGTGGCACCGGTCAATTCTCGTAGTGAATTTCCAGCATCGAGAATTATGGGAAACTTCAGTCGGAATTTCGTGTGATGTTCCAGAGCTTCTTGCCGCGACACGGTTCGATCAGAGATGACGCCGAACAACTCGACACCTTGCTTCTGATACTGCGTCGCCAGTTTGTTTAGTCGGGGAATCGATTCGTTGCACATCGGGCATTCAGTCGACAGAAAGACCAGTGCTACTCCGCGAGTCTCGGGCGCATCCAATACCACATGCTGTCGACCGCTCAGGTCAATGATTCGCAACGGTTTTGGCAGGGTTATCGTGTCGGTAGAATCGATGCCTGTCTTCGGCGTTTCGTTGCCGGAAAGTCCATCCGCAAGGCCTGACTCCAACAGACCCAGTGCCAAAAAGGTGATGACGGCGACGCGGTTCACATTCGATTGATTCATGACCCGTCCCCACAGAACGGAAAACGACTTGATCGTTGGCTCAACGACCGTGTGTACAATTTCAATCAATCCTGAAAAGGATAAGCTAACACAACATTCAATCGTTGACACTTTCAATTCCGAAAGTTTGTCATTTCGGCCAGATCATCTGCGCCCGGAAGGAGTCTTTTTTGGGGGAAGAATTGCTGATCATCTATTGATTGCCATCCAGTAAGGAAATCAGCGATTTGCCGGAGTTGAATGCAGTGTTGCCACTGCTGCTGATTTTGAAGATGGCTGTTCGGACATTTGAGTTTCCGAAACGCCGCTTTTAGTATTCTGACCTTTCCCGCCAGTCATATCGGCGTAATGCCGTGTTTCATTTTTACCGAAAGAAAGATTTCCGATGACTGACAGCATGCAGCCTTCCACGCAGTGTATTCACGCTGGACAAGTGCCCGACTCAGCGACCAATTCCCGGGCCGT
>JBAXBD010001134.1:0-1532 GCA_037142165.1 Schlesneria sp.
GCATTGGGACTCGGATAAAGCACCAGCGATGTCATCCCAGGCAGATGCAAACTTTCGGGTGAAAGTCGTTCATCTCTCTTTCCGTGGATCTGAATCTCACTGTTCGTCAAGGCTTTATTGGTCAGCTTGGCCGTGTTTGTCGTGAGTGGTTCTTCAAACGTGTGCATCAGGATCATGACGCGGGTTTGAAGCGTGATTTTCGGAATCCACTTACAAAAACAAAGCGGCTTACGAATCTCGCAGCGCGGACAACGATGTTCAGCAATTCCTGGTCGCATAAGTCGGTTAGCAAAGTCGAAAGGCAAAATACGATTGGGCATTGGTTCGCCCTTCAATCGTTCGTTCACTCAGATCATAAAACAATCGTCAGCATCCCCATAGCCAACCCGGGTTGTGCACGAGTTGGTGGACGATTCATATTTTGGAATGCAGTTTTACCGGTGCTTTGTCGTTGCAAGAGTACTTGTAGAACCGTTTGCGAATGAAAAACGAGTTCTTCCAGAAGGATGGAGCGCACCGGCTACCCTGCCGAAAGGCGAGTAAGAATTACACGGCTTGCTTGCTCGGTCGATTTTCTCTGGATACGCTGCCGCTACTGCCGGACTGCGATTGTTTCAGCGGGACCACGGACCATCCGTTAGACTCATCTCTCCCAGACCATATTCGGAAAAAACGATGAATTGCTTCAGATGCCTGAAGAGCATGTTGTTTTTAGTCGGGTTCGCCTCGATTGCATTTGCGCTTGATCCGGGACCTGAGCTTCCAGGCGTTTCGGAGATGAAAGGCGAACGAGCGGTCGCGATTGCGAACGCTTCCAGACAGAGCACGCCGAATGACAGGCCTGACGATCCGCTGCCGGCGGTCAGACAGCGTTCCCCACGCCTGAACTTCGTCCAATTGGCCCAAGCACAGAACGAGCCTGCTCAGCGGCAGAAGATTCAATCAAACCCCGTGACTGACCGGCGGTCGTTGAAGGAGGCCGTTGGCGACCGCTTCAAGATCGGCGTCGGAGTCGGCCATCAAGTCTTAAAACAGCCGGAAGACGCGGCGTTGATTCGGCAGCACTTCCAGATCCTCACGCCCGAAAACTGTATGAAGCCTCAAAGCATCCATCCTAAAGAGGATCAGTGGAACTTCGAAGCCTCTGATCAATTCGCCGAATTTGCTCGTACGAATAAGCTTGATGTCGTTGGTCATTGCCTCGTCTGGGCGAAGGACGACCGTACCGATGAATGGATGAAGCAGGAGAATGGTCAGCCGGTCTCGCGTGAGACGCTGCTACGTCGCATTGAAACACACATTGAGACGGTTGTCGGACGTTACGGGGATGTCGTGACGATGTGGGATGTGGTGAACGAAGCCCTGGCCGATACCGGTGACAATCTTCTACGGGATTCGGTTTATTCTCGCACGACGGGAATCGATTTCATCGTCACGGCCTTCAAGACTGCGCGTGCCAAAGATCCCGACGCGCTGCTGATCTACAATGACTACAACGACCACAAGCCCGAGAAACGCGAGAAGCTGATTCG
>JBAXBD010001135.1:0-1531 GCA_037142165.1 Schlesneria sp.
GAATGGCACTAACCGAAGCGGAACATTTTATCGCTGAGTGAGTTACGTAATGGTCGTGATGCCGTCGGTATAGATCTTTTGAGAATCCCGGCCTCCTGCGAAAATCGTGTTGTTCAACGGCACAAGTTTTCGAGGAGGCCAAGGATGGCTGCATTTATCCGTTGTCTGCTGGCGCAGGTCAATGTGGAAGTTTCGCGTGTTCTCGCACCGCGTGTGATTGAAAAGATTTGTCGTGATCTGAACTATTCCTGGCGTCGATGTACTCTCGATCCCCCGACGACGGTGTACGCCTTTCTGCGTCAAGTCCTGGAAAGCAATTGTGCCTGCGATCATGTTCCACACTTAACGGGATTGGAGGTGACGGGAGAGGCCTATTGCAAGGCAAGATCTCGCCTGCCTGTGGAATTGTTTGAACGGCTATTGAACGTCGTTTGTGACGCCGTCATGGCAACATGCGAAGCCGCCGCACTTTGGCACGGGCATCGCCTTTGGCATATGGATGGGTCGAGTTGTTCCATGCCGGACACTCCGGAGTTGCAAGAAAAATTCGGGCAACCGACGAATCAAGCCAAGGGCTGTGGGTTTCCGGTCGCACATCTGATGACGCTCTTTCACGCGACAACGGGCTGTCTGTTGCGAATCGTGAGCGCGCCGCTACGAAGCCATGATCTGCGCCGAGCTCCCTGCGTGCACGACGTTCTCCGCGCTGGTGATGTCGTTGTGGCGGATCGTGGCTTTTGTTCCTTCGTCCACCTGGTCTCGTTGAGTCAAATCGGCGTTTTCGCGGTGTTTCGACTGCATCAGCGGACGATCGTCAGTTTCCGCAAGAAGCGCGGCTATAACAAACGGGACAAAGGAAAAAAGAGGTCACCCTCAGTGAAAGGACGGCCGACATCGCGCTGGGTGAAATGGTTGGGGACGAGTGATCAAATCGTCGAATATTTCAAACCGAATCAACGTCCTCAATGGATCAGCGCCGAGGACTATGCGTTAATCCCACAATCGATCTTCGTTCGAGAACTCCGCTATCGCGTCCGTCAACGAGGGTTTCGTGTTAAAGAGGTCTTGTTGGTAACGACACTCGTCGATGCGGAAAAATATTCTGCGGAGGAATTGGCATCCGTATACCGGCAGAGATGGGAAATTGAGACCAATCTCAGGCATCTCAAACAAACGCTTGGAATGCACATCCTGCGAACGAAGACCGTCGACGGAATTCAGAAAGAACTCGCGATGTATGCAATCGTTTATAACTTAATCCGAATCGTGATGCTGAGGTCCGCCCAATCTCAAAATCTTCCCGTGACACGCATCAGCTTCATCGACACCCAACGACAACTTTGCCAAGCCATGGCAGGCGCTCCGCTCAGAAAATTACTTGTTCTTCCGGATCGTCCGAATCGCTTTGAACCGCGTGTCCGCAAACGGCGGCCAAAACAGTACCCTTGGATGAAAAAACCTCGCCACAAATTGAAGCAAGAGTTAGCTAATTAAGACTTAACGACCTCGGTTAGTGCCATTCGGGATAAGT
>JBAXBD010001136.1:0-1528 GCA_037142165.1 Schlesneria sp.
AAGGAAAACAGTTTCATGTAGGTGACGTGTTACTCGAGTATAGCGGACCGTGCGAGCCTTGTTCGCGAATGGAAACTGTTCTTGGCCCGGGCGGTTACAACGCCATGCGCGGCCACGGAGGGATCACGGCAAAAGTGATCGAAGGAGGAACCATTCGCGTTGGTGACGCGGTCCTGGCCAGTCGGAATGTACCCCCACAGGTTTTATCATGAAATCTGCTGCCCCCCCCTTGGACTTGCTGATTTTATAAAAATCGTGGTTTTTCAGAAAATCTTCTGACATTTCCTTGCATCACGGTCGATACACGACTACAAATACACGAAACATATTTCACGCATTTTGCGGCGTTAAATCCATCCCCGAAAGGTCAGCAGGCAGCTTCGTTAAAACAACGGAAATGGTGACGAAGAGGCATGTTCACATAATCTGTTGTGAGTGCGTTTGTGTTTTGTCGTGCCCTCGTACACCTGCGCAAACAGCACGATTGTATTCCGGCGTGACCACTTTTTGATAAGGAATTTATTCGTGCGAGTCGTACAACGGGTCGAGATTATCACGGGGCAGCAGGAATTTCCTCAGGTCCTGACGGCACTGGAATCTTGCGGGGTCACGGGCTACGCCGTGTTGCGAAATGTTCTCGGAAAAGGGGACAAGAAGGTGTATTCCTTTGACTCGATTTCGGGTGAGGTCGAAAACCTGATGATCGTGACCACGATCGCTGACGACTCATTAAACAAACTGGTCGAAACGCTGCGACCGATCTTAAAACGGTTCGGCGGATCATGCCTTGTTTCTGACGCGATGTGGGTCATCCATTGAGACAGGGTTGTCGTCTTGCTTTTTGAGTCCAGCCGGTCGTCATCAAGGAGGCTTCGCATGCAGCAAACTCTGCGTGAACGCCGATCACCCTATGAAAACTGCCGAATCGTCCTGACGACAAAGCATCATAAAGCCGTTGCGATTCACCCTGCTTTCGAAGAGGTTCTGTCCGCAGAAGTCGTCACATGCGAAGTTGACACGGATCAGCTCGGGACATTCTCTGGCGAGGTGGATCGCGAGGGGACCGCTTCCGAATGCGTACGTCGCAAGTGTGAACTGGGTCTGAAGCAGATGGGTGACGGTTATGGACTTGCCAGCGAAGGGAGTTTCGGACCTCATCCGACCATTCCCTTCTTTCCATGCGATTACGAGATCCTTTATTTCATCGATAACATCAGGGGCTTTCACTTACAAGAATCTTTGCTAAGCGAAAAAACGAACTATCGGACCACCTCCCTGGCTTCAATTGATGATTTGGATCGATTTGCCGAAAAGTCGCAGTTCCCGTCGCATGGACTGATCGTTCGTCCGAATGTCTGGCGAAATCCATCTGTCATCTTCAAGGGAATTCAATCTCGAGTCGCGCTGCACGAAGCGTTCCATCAATGTCGCGACCAATCAGAAGATGGAAAGATCTGGGTCGAGACCGACATGAGAGCCCACGTGAACCCTTCACGAATGGCCGTTATTGCGGAACTCGCCCTGAAGC
>JBAXBD010001137.1:0-1525 GCA_037142165.1 Schlesneria sp.
CGCATCCTTGCTCCCGGAAGTAGTCAGCGAAAATCCTTTCCGCCAGTTGCAAACGTGACAACGCGTGCGTGAGTGATGCCTTTCGAAGGCGGCTCGCACGATGCTGACGAAAGCGATCATAGGCATCGTCCCACGTTTTGCCACGGTTTTCGTCCGCGACATGTGGGGCCGTTTGCTTCTTTGGAACCAGAGATGCGGGTTGTTCGACGATCGCACCATCTGACGCGACGTATTCACCGTTGAGCAATCGCTTCTGACATTCCCGTTGAATCCGCCGAGCCTCACGCTGATCTCGCGTTCCACAGTTCTTTCGCACCCGCTGGCAGCGGATTGGGCAATAGAACTTAAGCACGTAGCCATTCTTGTCCGACGCCTGGAGCGGTCGATTGGGATAAAGTTGAATATTGCCGATTTCGGGCTTCCTCGACATAGAGGAGTCCTTTCAATTCTCAGAGTTTTAATCATGTTTCTCGCTTTCTTTCTGCGTTCCTCGAAAAATGCTCGATGAGATCCTTGCCAGTCACCCAACGCGTGTGACCCACGATCATGTAAGGCAAGCCCTCGTCGAGCATCTTATCCCAAACTTTCTGAGAAACACCCAGACGCCGCAAAAATTCTTGCTTGCTGTACGCTTCGTGTTCACAAATTGTTCCGACAGTCTCTTGATGGTGTCGCATGGCAATTCCTTTCGCATACAACAAACAATGATTTCCCACGCTGGATTGAAATTCCCGCCCCTTTCCAGGGCTCGTTTCGCACTCTTGTCCGCCGACAACACTCAACTTCAAAACGGGACTTCGTTTAAGTCGGCGGATGTCCAATCCGCCGGCATTTCCGGCAACTGCAATTCCTCTTCACTCACACCACACACGTCGAAAACACTTGGCAGCGGACTCTCTTGAACATCATTAATTTCGAGACTTGTGGAAATACTCCATTCCGCAGGGATCGGCCCACGCGCTTGCGTCGACTGAGTTATCACGCCACGTTCGAGCAGTTCCGTCAGGTGCTCACGGGCCGTCCGTTCGCTCATGTTCATTGCCTGGGCCAATTCTTTCGCCGTGTGTTCACCCGTGAATTTTCTTACGCGGACGACAAACCGCTTTAGTCCTTCTGATGCCTTCCGTCCCAGGCTTTGCCCGAACACTTCATCAAGCAGAAGCCGCGCCAGAAAGTAATCGTCGGGTTGTGCCACGATTCGCCCCACCTCATCGCGTTCCCGTTGGTACTGGTGCAGTAGCGTAATCGTTTGGACCATGCTCGTCAGGTGGCCGAATGATCGTCTTACTTCCAGTGGTTCGTCGGGGAACAATTCCGCGAGTCGTTCCGCATAAGGAATTACCACTTCGAGCGGGACAAGCAGCCTGTGAAGGCACTGAAATTCTTTTCGCACCTGGTCCCGTCGTTCGCCGGTGCTTTCTCCCTTCACTTGCTTAGCGTCCGCTAAGAGGATTTTTCGCGTCTGCTCGGGCCGCTCGTCTGAGTGAAGGACCAGGCATCGATTTGCATCTTCTTCAAATAACTC
>JBAXBD010001138.1:0-1522 GCA_037142165.1 Schlesneria sp.
ACTTCATTCATTGACGCGAGCGTGAAAAATGGCAGCGGAACTTTTGAGTATACTTCCTAATGACGGTCAGGATTCTGCGCCGACACGGCAGCGGCTTCCTAAGTGGTTGAAGCGGCCTTTGCCTCAGGCGGGTATGCAGTTTACGACCAACGTCATTGCGGACCTCAAGCTGGAAACGGTTTGTGAGAGTGCCAAGTGTCCGAATCAAACGGAGTGCTGGTCACAGAAGACCGCCACATTCATGATTCTCGGTAACGTCTGCACTCGGCCTTGTGGCTTCTGTTCGGTTTTGAAAGGAAAGACCGAAACGGTCCAGCTTGACGAACCGGGCCGGGTTGCAGAAGCTGCAGAACGGTTGGGCTTGAAGTACGTCGTGATTACGTCGGTCACGCGAGACGATCTTCCGGACGGGGGAGCTGACCATTTCTACGAATGCGTTCTTGCCGTTCGCGAGCGGACTGGTGCGAAGGTCGAAGTTTTGACTCCGGACTTTCGCGGTAACCGCGACGCGATTTCTCGCGTGATCCAGTCTCGGCCCGATGTGTTTAATCACAATACCGAGACGGTTCCTCGATTATATGACAGGGTTCGCCGAAATGCTGATTACCGCCGCACACTTGATCTGCTGCAACAGATCAAGGACGAGGCACCTGAGATGCCGACCAAAAGCGGCTTGATGCTCGGTTTGGGCGAGACGCGAGATGAGTTACTCGAAGTCTGCTCTGACCTGCGAGCGGTCGGTGTCGACATGCTGACGCTGGGGCAATACCTTCAGCCGACCGCCGAGCACTTACCTGTCGAACGCTATGTTCCACCGGAAGAGTTCGACGAGATTGGCGAGCAGATGCGACGACTCGGATTCAGCATGGTCGCCAGCGGACCGTTCGTTCGGTCGAGTTATCACGCCGGTGAAATGGCAGACGTACTACACGTTTAACAAACGACACGGACGCACAAAAACCACTGGCGAGCGAAGTCGCACGCCAGTGGCTCAAATAACATTCTTCAACAATTTGACGAAACTAAGCGACGCGACTGACTGCCACCTGGCCGCTCAGTTGAGCTCGATAGCCGCTCAAATGTTGTTGATACAGCCGATCCAGGCTTTCGTCCAAAAGCGGTACCGGGATTCCCAGTGCACGTCGGATCTTTCGAGTTTGAAGCGAAGTCTCGCCACAACCGAAGCCAGATGTGCGATCAGCCAGTGATCCTGCAATCGGCGAGGCAGGTGTTGCCAGCCGGAAATGACCCGCCAGTCTCAAGGCGAACTTGCGAGGACTGATCCGTTCCGCTCCGCCGATATGATGAATTCCAACCAGCCCCGATTCCCAACTCTTATCCAGGACATCGGCCAGATCGGTCGCGAGCATCGGAGTGCCATGTCGAGCGAAATCGACTGATCCGATCGTTCCTCGTTCCAGTTCCGTCAGCAATGTTTCGAGCCAGCCATGCTGCGATCCCGCCTGCCAGCCGATGGCATGTGTGCGGACAATCAGCGCGTCGGCGGATTTCGCTGTGGCGT
>JBAXBD010001139.1:0-1521 GCA_037142165.1 Schlesneria sp.
CAGCCCGTTGAAAAAGGCCTGAAATTCGGCGTGGTGATAAAATTTGTATGTTGTCGAAAATTCGTCGCCCACGAGTTCACGATTGCGGAAAAATCGGTCCACAACGGCCAAGTTCGGTTCTGATTGCGGCACAGAGTCGTCTGGAACGCGTCACACGACGAATTCGATAAGGAAAAACCGTCGCCGGCCGCCTGCAACATTCTCGGTTTGCCGATTCCGAACAGTTTAAGCATCAAGATCCCGAGATTCCGAGCGGCCGCCACCAAAAGGTAGCGTTTGTTGATCTTGGCCAGCCCACGCAGCCATGTCCGGCGAGCACCACCCGTCTCACAGACGTGGGCGAAACTCCGCTCCACCTTCTCGCTGCGCTCACGTTGCAAACCCTTCCCCTTCGCGCGGGTCATGCGGCGGCGGTTGTTCGCGACCGCACTCTGGTGCTCAATCGGCTTGTCCGTCCAACGACGGGGATAACGAGATTTCGGCTCCGGGATGTAGGTCCGCAGGTCCATCTCTTCTGCGCCTGCCAACTGTTCATTCGTATGATACCCCTTGTCGGCCACAACCTCTTCGATCCCGGCGGAACTGCCACTTTGCTCCAGATTTGTCTGTGCCGTCAGAACGCTCGCCAGCAATGTCTGCGAATCTCCTTCCGTGCCCGAATAGACGGTCGCGGACAGAATCACTTCGCTCTCCAGATCGATGACATGCTCGGCCTTATAACCCAGGTGAGTACGGCCGTCCTTCATCTTCACGATCCGGCTGGAGGGATCGGTGGCCGAGATCCATTCATCGTTCGAGACCTTCTTTTTTCCCTGTTTCGCACGCTGCTTATCAAACCGCCTCAGTTCCTCATCAGTGGGATCATCATCCCCTTCTTTTAGCAGCCCTTCCGCCTTCATGAGACGCTTGAGATATGCTTTCCAGTCTTCCCCAGTGTCCTTGCGGATGATGGCCTTCATCGCCGCGTTGGCTTCCAAGTAGGTCGAATCGACACCGACCGTCTTGGCTTTCAGCAGGCCCTGCTCTTCGATCACGTACAGGATGTAATGAAAGACCTCCTCATGAACCGACAGCGGTAAGCGATCACGAATACGAGTCAGACTGCTGTGGT
Source organism: Schlesneria sp. (assembly GCA_037142165.1). Lineage (GTDB taxonomy): Bacteria > Planctomycetota > Planctomycetia > Planctomycetales > Planctomycetaceae > Schlesneria. The sequence goes on from JBAXBD010001139.1 coordinate 1,112, forward strand.
CAGGCGTCTCCTCCGAAAGGCTAATCCCCAGAAAACGCCGAAGCGCCAGAGAGTCGTCGCAACGCCAGGCGATTCCCCGCTGCGAGTCGATCCCTTCCAGGTAACCGATCATCAGCATGCGAAAATAGACGCCGGGTGGAATCGAGGGACGACCGCCATCCTTATAATGCGGCTGGCACAACTGCTCCACAAACAGGTCGAACCCGTTTTCCGCGAGAAACCGATTGAGTTTGTCGTAAAAGACATGTCCAGGGCCCGTCGCCAGACGGTCGGTCTCCAACCAAAACTCCCGCTGATTCTCTGATTCACGCTTTCCAAGCGACACCGACAACTCCTTTGGATACGATCGTCCGATGATGGCCAGCAAAGTATAACAGAGCAGTCAAGCATCGGGCTTTTTCAACAGGCTG
>JBAXBD010001140.1:0-1520 GCA_037142165.1 Schlesneria sp.
GGATAATATTGCGTTTGCAAAGGGTCCGTACGGGACAACGGGGTCATCCTGTGCCGCGATAATCAATGTCGGGACTGTAATTTCCGGTAAAAACTGTTTCGCGCTGGATACGGAATAGTAGTCGGCCGCCGATGCAAAACCACAAACGGGTGCGGTAAAGGTTTCATCAAATTCCCGCATCGAACGAGGTGGTCGAGCAAACCAGCCTTCCGGGACAATCGCATCCGGTCTGACAAGTTGGCGATGTTGTATGTTGCGGATGCACGTCTTAGCAAAATAGGCGTCGTAAACGCGAGCCCAGCCGGTGTTGATATATTCAATCGTCTCCGAAAGGTCGATTGGCGGACAGACCGCGACCGCTCGGATGACCCCATCGATTTTGCCGGATTCTCCCAGCATCTTGAGTGCGACGTTGCCACCCATTGAAAAGCCGATCAGGCAGATCGGCGATGATGGGCAACGACTTTGCACCTCGGTGATCGTCGCCCGCAGGTCGTCGGACCGACCACTATGATACGGCAGGCGCGCCAGCGGCATGCCAGCTCCGCAACCTCGCCAGTCCAGGCGAAAGGTCCTCACGTTCTGCCGGCATAATTGATTCGCAATGCGTTGCATGTACGGGCTGGCATGAGAACCAGCAAGCCCATGCAAGAGCAGAGCGACACGATCACCCGGTCGCCAGTTTTCGGGACATTCGTCATGGTACACCAGTCGATCACCGCCATCGACCAGCACTTCACCCACAGTTGAAACAGACGTTATCAGGCCGCTTCGATCTTTCGTACGACCAAACAAATAGGTCCCCGCCAATGTTTGAATATGACCGTTTCGAAAAAGCCACGGGGGCCGAAATAAATGGCCTGGTTCAGTCAGATTCACATTTGTCACGGAAGAAGACTCGGGCGGCGTCGCAGTCATAAGCGACTGAAATCCTCTGGATTGATTTATCGTCGTGCTTTTATCCTCAACCGGAAAATACTGATTCGAGGGCTATCCGCATAAGTTACCACGATCGACCCATCGAAACAATCTGTGCATTCAAACCCTGACTGGTCGTGAAATGCATCGCGAAGCCTTATTTCGTTCAGTATGACAATCGAATACTGAATCAGGGGTTATTCATCCTTCTCAGCTCATTCTGTGGTTTGATGATTCGCCCCACCTGTTCCCGAATTCGGTCCGTTGCAATCCTCAATAAGTCTTTCGCGACAGAACTTCGTAGTGGTACAAAGTTGGGCGTTTGCGTGGTGTCGAAACGGCGAGCTGAATGACAGACAATGCCCAGAAAAGGCAGGTAATGATGGACAGACGTGAGTTTCTTGGAACGGCTGCTCTGTTCGCCGGTTCGGCAACCGGACTGCGGGCGCAAGAAAAGCCTGTTTCGAAACCGAAGTCAGGAAAGCATCTGGCTGGACCAGGCCTGTGCATTGCCCCGCATGATCAAGCTGCGTCGGTTGGAGCCGAGATCCTGCAACGGGGTGGAAATGCCTTTGACGCTCTCATAGCGGCGGCATTTATGG
>JBAXBD010001141.1:0-1518 GCA_037142165.1 Schlesneria sp.
GTAGGACACTGGATTTTGAATCCAGCGCGTCTGCCAGTTCCGCCACATCGGCTTGAAAATCTGCGGAGGGACATCATGAGCGGGGAAGGTTCCCGCGTCAAGCGCCACCGCAGTGACTTTACTCGTTTCCTGTATTCAATGTTCGATTTAAATCGCAAAATCCGTTTTGCGACCGAGCAATCGGTCGACGAGATCCTGCGACAAATCAATTGATTTCACAAGACCTCCGGCTCTGTCGCTCGGGTTGATCTCACAATACGCTGACCACATTCCCAGGTGCCGCCACCGACCAGCCCGCTTCGGTTCGTTCGGCAAAACTGGGGTTGTACAACGGTTACATCCAATCGTTGTATAACCTTGAGAGTGAAGCGGATTGACAATGACATCGTGCTCGGCCAGATAAGCATCGAGGTCTTCGTCGGTAAAATTGGCGAGCGGGTTCACTCGTATGCAGTTCATTTGCACGTCAATACTGACGATGGGAATCGCACCACGTCTTCCCCCTTCAGCTCGACGCAGGCTGCCAACCAGGCAATCGTAACGACCTTTTGCCTGAAGCAGTGGTTCGATCTTGCGCAGCGAACAGCACTGCTTTTGTCCTTCCGGGGTCAGATACAATATCCCCAGTTCCTTTGTCTGCTCTTCCATTGTTTTCAGGGGCGAAAGAGTGATGACGTTCAATCCGTATTCCTTCGCCACGCGATCCCTTGTGTCGAGCGTCTCTTGAAAGTTGACACCGGTATCGACGAACAGAATCGGCATGCCAAGCTGTTCCCGGCCGATCATATGACAAACCACACATCCTGCTCGCTGCATGGCGGAAAGCATCGCCGCGCGATCACCGAACATTTCTTTGACCCAACGGAGCATGTCAGCAGGTGAATACTGCTCGAAAGACTGGTTGAGTTCGCTAAGATCGGCCTGGGTAAGTCTCGCCATGAATCCGTAAGCTCTCTAACTGCGTTAACTGAGATATCGAGTTCCCACGCAACGTGCCGATTCGGTTGATCGGCTGGTGCGCGAACTCAAGACACGACCGTGTCGAAGAATTTGATCAAACACCATGAAACCACCGCGATCAGCCACTGGGATGACTTGAAAGGAAGCCTAGCAGAAAGGACGAAATCGTGGCAACGGCGATCATTATCATGGTGCTCACTTCGCTTTCGACGGGAGTTCCTCCTTTACGATTGCGGCTTCGTCGATATACAGCGTTCCCGTCTCACCGGGCCGTAACGAAAGATCTTCGTTATCGATTTCCGCCCAGACGCGAACTTGTTGATTAACGGGATCGATTTCCGGGTGCACAAAATTGAGCGTTCCTTTGTGTTTGATCCCATTCACCAGAAACGCTGCCGAACGTCCGACCAGCTTTGTCGAAGAGATTTTGGAGCTCACAAAACCTTCAGCCCGCAGGCGATTGAGACGAATCAGCCGGGCCACGGGGGTTGCGGCTTCGACCCATTCACCACGCTGGCGTTTCCATTGAACAACCATCCCAGGGAATGGGGCCTTGAT
>JBAXBD010001142.1:0-1514 GCA_037142165.1 Schlesneria sp.
GTACTGGCCACACTGTATCGGCATCTGGGAATCAACACCGAAGCACAATACATCGACCACGCTGGCCGCCCACGTCCCGTGTTGCCGTGCGGAACGCCCATCGACGAATTGTTCTCGTAGCGACAAGATCTGTGAGCAGGTGAGTTTTCATATTGAAAATGGACGCAAAATTATGCTGATCGGTATTCGTCCCATCAATGACTTCGCGTTCAAGAAAACGTTTGGATCGCCCGAGAACAAGCTGGCGTTGATCAGTTTGCTCAATTCTATCCTTGGACTGCCGAAGCCGATTGTTGATCTCACCATTGAAAACCCGTATAGCCTCCAGGACTTCAAGGAAGATAAACTTTCGATCCTCGATATCAAAGCAATTCATCAGGCTGGCGCGATCTACGATGTCGAGATGCAGTTGTCGATTTTTACTGGATTGATCCAGCGGATTGTCTTTTACGGGTGCGAAATCTACGCCGACCAACTGAGATCGGGCGATGACTACGCATCGCTGAAGCCCGCCTATTCCATCTGTCTGCTCGACGGCGTCTTGTGGCACGATTCGAAGAAAGTCCATCATGCCTTCCGATTTACAGATCAGGAATCGGGACGGACGTTGAATGATACTTTAGAAATTCACACGATCGAGTTGGGGCGGTATAATCTTCAAGAGAAGGATTTGGCAACGGCGAGTCTGCTGGAGTGTTGGCTGTACTGGCTGCTCCATGCCCACGAATACGAACCAGACGAGTTGTTAAAACTTTTTCCGCAGGAAGCAATTCGTCAGGCGACACGGACCATCACTCAGATCGCACAAGTGACCGAGGATAAAGCGATGTATGATTCACGAGAAAAAGCGATTCGCGACCAGCAATGGTTGCTGAATGCTTCACGCAACGAAGGGCTGATTGAGGGCGAGACAAAAGGAAAGATCGAAGGGAAGATCGAAGGAGAGATCAAAGGAGAGATCAAAATGATTCGGATGCTTCAAGAGATTTTGGCGCTTCCTGTCAGTATGGACTCGGATTTTGAAGGGAAAACTTTGGCGGATCTTCAGTCACAAACGGCGGATCTTCAAGATCGCGTGCGAAACCGTCGTGTTTCCTGACGATTCGAACCGACTACCGCGCTGGCTATTCTGGTACTTCAGAAAAGTCGCTTTATCCGAGTCGAGAGGACTCATTCATCCCTGAGCCAGGACTTCGTGCAGAATTCGTCCGTTGCCACCGACTGCGTATGGCCGACCAGTCCGATCGTGGATCAATGTATGCGGATCGATGCCCAGCAGATGGTATGTCGTCGCGAGGATGTCTTGTGGCGAAACGGGTGTTTCTTCAACCTCGCCCGCGATTCGATCCGTCCGTCCGACGACCTTGCCGCGACAGATTCCCGCGCCGGCCAGAACCGACGAGTACGCTCGTGACCAATGATTACGCCCACCCTGCTCAGTACCGGAGGGGTGGTCACCGTGCGGATCGAGTTTCGGCGTGCGACCGTGCTCAGTGATGCAGAGGACCAGCGTT
>JBAXBD010001143.1:0-1511 GCA_037142165.1 Schlesneria sp.
ACCGGCGATACGTCAGTTCGTCGGGAGATCCCTCTAAGGTTCCGTCACAACCTTCCATCGGCTGGATACAAAACCGATTACCAACGGAAAGTTTCCCGACGGAAATCGGCTCAAACAACGAGGAAAAATCGGATGTGATCGGCAACCAGCCACCTAACGCCCCCGCCTCCGCCGCCAACTCTTCAGCCGATTTGAATTTAAAATAACGAGCCATTCAGCAACCGATGTTCAGGATGAATAATAGGGAAATTGCGAATGAGCCTCGCAGAACAACATTAAAGTCGCAACTGAGCAGAATCCGTCTATCGGAGCAGAATTCGTTACGCTATCTGTAAAATGACTCGCATGGTTATCATGCGATTGATGACTCGACGACGTTGCGTTTGAGAGGTGCCTGATGTCTGCTGTTCCCAAACACCAATTCACATTTGAAGAATACCTCGCAAAGGAACGAGTGGCCGAAGTTAAGAGCGAATATTATCGCGGTCAGATTTTTGCTATGGCGGGCGGTTCGCCAAGACACAATACGATCAGCGTGAATATCTCCAGCAGCTTACGTAGTCGACTTCGCGGCTCACCATGTCGCCCGTTCAACAGTGATCAGCGAATCCGCATTCAGGCGAATGGACTGACAACGTACCCCGATGTCTCCGTCGTTTGCGGCGAATTTCAGGTGGATTCGATTGATCGCGATGCGATCGTCAATCCACGCGTGATTGTTGAAGTCCTCTCTCAATCGACGGAAAGTTACGACCGGGGCAAAAAGTTTGAGTTGTATCGACAGTTGGATTCGCTCGACGAATACATTCTGGTGTCGCAGGACGAAGCGATGATCGAGCGTTTCTCGCGGCAGGAAAATGGGTCATGGCTCCTCACTGTGTTTAAAGAGTTGAACGCCGAGTTGGAAATACAAACAGTGGCAATCAAACTTCCACTTTCAGAAATCTACGAAGATGTCAGATTTGGTCCTGAGGACGTACTGGTTTCCACGAGCAGACCGAAGTAAGACCATTGAGAATTCGACAAGCGGCCGCTCGGATGGAAGCGGGTGCTCGCATAACGCGTCTAGTACATGAGGCTCGTCAACAGCCGGCGTTGGAAATGGGTTTCTTGGTTCACCATGTTTCAGCTCTGCATTTCGTGCTGATTTGAAAGTTTCCCTACCTGCGTCGGGAAGAACTTTGCGATCTGTCGCAACCCTTTGCTGAGACAATTCTTTCGACCGCTCCAACGCTCGGTCAACTTGCCGATTCTTCACTGTCACGATAGAAAGCCGTTTTGACGATGTGAAAGGTCGTGATTGTCGTTTAGTTACGATCTTCACATTGCCCCGAGATGGGGCAGGTTCGGTGAATTCAGATTGGTGACCGACGATTCGTAGCTGCGGCTTCCAGCCGCAGAACTGACAAAAGCAAGAAGGCTTGAAGCCTTTACGACAAAATCCGTCCCCAGTTAGCAGCCTGTTGAAAAAGCCCGATGCTTGACTGCTCTGTTATACTTTGCTGGCCATC
>JBAXBD010001144.1:0-1509 GCA_037142165.1 Schlesneria sp.
CTTTTTTGGCACCGGTTTACTGGCCATCCAAGCGACTCCGAGGTAGGTTCGTGGTTCTTCATTAAAACTTGATAATTGCTGATACTAAAATTCAACAAATCTTTTACAGATGAACCCCGATAATTGCAAGGAATCGACATAAGTAGAAAAAAAGCCCCGGCAAACAAGTCTTGCTTGCCGGGGCGCGATAAGTCACTTCGGGCAGAATCAACCCTTTTGGATCAGGCGAGGAATCGCACCAGGACTGTGATCGTAGCAGTCATTTTCGTGCCAGAGGGGAACCCCGGCAGCGTACCTTGCTGCTAACATCAGCACTTTTTCTTCAGACCCAGGCTTTGCGACGGTTGGGCCTCCGGGATCAATGCCAAGTGAATCAAAGTCGATTTCTTCAAAAATCGCCTCGTCACCCAAGTCAGAACCATCGAAGTCCTCACCGGCCAAGTCGAGTTCCGGGTCCATTTCGTCAACGTCAAAGTCAAACGACATTAGTTAGCTCCACAATCCGATACACATGAACAGGTTGTTTCGTCCACAACAAGCGATAACCACGAGCTGCCCTTCAGCAACTGCGTTCTCAGTTGGGCATTGTTGAGTCCACGGGGGCAATTGTCAACGATTTTCTTTGCAGTCACGAAAAACATTTTTAACGACAATGACGTTTCGCCAGCATGGCTTGCCTGACGCGCAATCCAGTAATGATCCGTGTATTCTAGTTCGAGAATACAATTATCCCCTTATGTTTTCGCTCAAACTCAACCACGTTGAAATAACTATGTCGTTTCGTCGGTATATCCTCGCTTCCCGGTCTCCGCGTCGACTGGAACTTCTGCAGCTGGTGATTCATCCTGAATTAATTGCTGTCCGTCCGCCAGAATCGGCAGAGGAAGCCGGTTTCGATGATTGCCAGGACATCGACGCCATCAAATGTCGAATGCTGGAGATTGCTCGGCACAAAGCCGAGCAAGTCAGGCGACTTCTGAATGACGAAGAATCACAGCTCTACGAGCGACCACGGACATTAATCATCTCAGCAGACACGACGGTGATCGTGAAAGATTCCGTCGGTCGGCCCGTCGTTTTAGGGCAGCCTCCAGAAACCGAGGAATGGCGTGAGGTCGTTCGGACCTGGTTTCTCGATTACTACGCCGGAAAAACGCACTGCGCAGCGACAGCCCTGCATGTCATCACGCCTGACGGCCGAGCTGCTGAAAAGGTTGTGGAGACTCAAGTTACGTTCAAACAAAATCTGGAAACCTGGCTGAACTGGTACCTGCTTACCGGTGAACCGCGAGGCAAAGCGGGTGGCTACGCCCTGCAAGGGGCTGCAAGCGTCTTCATCGAGCGAGTCGAAGGAAGTCTCAGCAACGTGGTCGGGTTACCGCTTGAAGCCATGCTCGAGCTGTTTTCCGAGGTTTCGCTGCGATAGACGCTCCCTCTGATTCAGCGGAAACTTGCAGTCTCAACACACCATTTGGCGGAAGAATGTTTCCACTCCAGTCATCGACGAAC
>JBAXBD010001145.1:0-1508 GCA_037142165.1 Schlesneria sp.
GCTCAGCAAGCAGAACCATTAAACGCTGAACGACAAAGGTAAGCATATGAATCGCGAGCAGAAGCGTCAGATGCAGCGTCAGGGCCAAGCGGGCCCTGATGGAGCACCGCAGAATCGTCGCGCCCAAGCCACCGCTACCCAGCGTCGTCCTGCCAAGCAACGAGCGGGAATCCGACAATTCTTCCGAGAAGTTCGAGAGGAATTACGTCAAGTATCATGGCCTACCCGTAAGGAATTGATTAACTACACGAGCATTACGCTTTTTGTTCTGCTTGTCATGATCGGTTTGATTTACGGGCTGAATATTGGATTTGGAAAATTTGTTGTTTTCCTCTTTTCGAAATAACACCTAGGGATCGGCAACGTTGTGACTATTGAAAACGAATCGATGGAAGAGATTGAGGTTGATGTGAGCATCATCGAAACCCCTGAAGGTGACGTCGCGGTCGTTGACGTGATTGACGTTGTCGAAACTGCTGATGGGGTTGAAGTAACCGAAACCGTCGAAGTCTTTGCCATCGTTAACGATGAGACCACCGACGCAGACGATGACAACGACGATGATGAGGACTTTGGTCCGGTTGTCGAAAGTCCTTACGACCGACCTGGTCGTTGGTATGTCGTACACACCTACTCGGGATACGAAAACAAAGTTAAGGGAAACCTCGAGAACGTCATTGCATCACGTGCGATGGAAGACTCGGTCTACGAAATCGTGATCCCGATGGAAGACGTTGTTGAGTTCAAGGGTGGAAAAAAAGTTACCGTTGCGAAAAAAGTTTTTCCTGGATACATCTTGGTTCGCTGCGATCTCAGCGACGAAGCATGGGGGGCTATCCGCAGCACGCCAGGCGTTACCGGCTTTGTTGGTCCTGGCACCAACCCGGTTCCCTTGTCTCGCAAAGAAGTCGAGAACATTCTGCACGTCCAGATCGAAGGCGAAGTCGCGCCCACCAAGCGCAGCCGCCCGCGTTCAGAGTACGAAATCAACGAAACCGTTCGGGTGAAGGAAGGTCCCTTCGCGGACTTCTCCGGCCAGATCGCCGAGATCAACGAAGATCAACTCAAACTCAAGGTATTGGTCAACATCTTTGGTCGTGAAACCCCTGTGGAACTTGAGTTCAGTCAGGTCGCCAAGCTCTAGTTCGCTCGAGCTCAGAATCGAAACAAGAAGGAAGAAACACCATGCCCCCTAAGACTCCTATCGCTATCGTCAAGATCCAACTTGAAGCTGGTGGAGCAACGCCTGCACCCCCGGTTGGTACCGCACTTGGACCGCACGGAATCCAGACCATGGACTTCTGCAAGCAGTACAACGCGCAGACTGAATCAATGCGGGGATCAGTGATTCCTGTGGAAATCTCGATTTACGAAGACCGTTCGTTTGACTTCATCTTGAAGACTCCTCCGACGCCCGTCTTGCTTCGCCAAGCCGCTGGCATCGCGAAGGGCGCATCGACGACGGGTCGTGAGACGGTCGCCACGGTGACCGACGCGCAGGTTGAAGA
>JBAXBD010001146.1:0-1504 GCA_037142165.1 Schlesneria sp.
ATCCAGGCGGCCGCCGCAGGTCATGCCTTCCGCACCACAGAGTTCTGGCGAAAGAATTTCTGCGACGTATTTTCGTGCCCGATGCAAACGTTGCCGAACGGCGGCCGGAGCCAACCCTAATCGATCCGCGACTTCCTCGGAACTCATTTGTTCGACGTCTCGCAGCACGAGGACGACTCGCTGGTCATCGGGAAGCTGATCGATCGCACCCCAAACAACTTCTCGCAAGGCCATGTCATCGATTTGCCGACCACTGGAATGATGTTCGATCGCTTCCAGATCGGGTTCGGCTTCAATTGAAATCGGCCTCGTTTTTCGAAGTTTATTCAAGGCGGTATTGATCGCGATGCGGTGTACCCAGGTATTCATGGTCGATTTCCTGTCGAAACGATCTTGAGCGCGCCATGCGGCCAGGTATGTTTCCTGAAGTGCATCTTCCGCATCGGCATCATTGCGCAGAATTCGACGAATCGTGGCCAACAAACGGCTGGCTGATTCTTTGACGTAAGCTTCGAATTCGCTTGAGGTCCATTGCGCCATGTGCTTCACCCTGAATTAGACAATTCCACCTCGTCGATTGTGACAGATAAATCTAAGAGAATGGTCCGTCAGCCGACAGTGACTTATCTGAAGGGCGTGGAAACACTTCTTAATTCAACGAAATAAAAGAAGCCTGCAGTGATTGCCGGCGGACGCACTCTGTTGTTCAAGAGAACGAAAAAAGGCCCTGAAAAAATATTTCAAGGATTCCCTGTCACAAATCGGCGGCACGGCGTGTCAAAGGTTGTGTCGATCGGCAATGTCGCCGACACAACACAACACGGTCCAGTTGGGCCAAAATCAGGAGAATTGTTATGAACGTTCGTTTCGTTACTCGCCGAGTCCACGCATGGATTGACTACCCCGTTGCCATCATTTTGATAGCGATGCCATTTGTCCTCGGACTTGGTGCTCAGAACCCGATTGCACTCTGGCTGTCCGTGGTAACCGGTGTCGCCGCATTCGTACTGACTCTGTTGACCGATCACGAATTAGGGGTTTTCCGCGTGCTTCCTTATTGGTTTCACGTTGCGGTCGACCGAATTGTCGGGGTCACATTTGTTGCGGCACCGCTGTTGTTTGGTTTCAGCGGCCTGGATGCATGCTACTATTTTGCGAATGCTGCCGCAGTACTTCTGGTCACGTTCGTGCTGAATGCATCGGAGTCCACGGAACCAGGCCGAAGTATGGCAACCGCCTCTTGAATCAGGGGCGCGTCTTCCTTTCTCTGGGATGCGTGGCTTACTGAAAGCACGCGTCGCAGAGGCGGGGGAGCGATGCTCTATCGACGCTTTGCATGTCGAAAACGTTATGATGTTCGGATGACGAAATAACAGACACAACGCTTTCAACAACTCTTGAACCCATTGAAACCTCATGGGGATGGTCTCGCTGAAAAGCTGTCGTTTTGAAAGCTCTTGAGTGCTGTGGATTCGGCTGGGTGACGCTGAAACAATGCAACGAT
>JBAXBD010001147.1:0-1497 GCA_037142165.1 Schlesneria sp.
GGGATAAGTCCAATAAATTAGGATTTGCTGTCGTCGATTGTCTTTTTCGGGCGGCCTCGGGGGCGAAATGTGGATTCGAGTCCCAGTTGTTTGGCGGTTGCCTCTTGCCATGACTCCGAGCCGAAGGGTCGGCCTCGGACGACAGAGGCTTGCACGGCTTCCCGTTCTTTTTTTGTCAAGGCTCGGTTCACTCGCGTAACCGGGTCGTTAGGTCGCGGGATTGGCCATGGGCATCAAATCGGTTTCTCGTGGTGTTCTGTGGGATTGAGCCAACGCCAAAGGCTGTTCCACGTCCAATCTTCGGCCCGTTCGGCCATTGTCGGTCGCACGGCGTTCCGTTCGACATAACGCAAAACCGTATAGAGATGATCATCTTCCTCGATGGAAAATGATTTTTACGTTCCCTGATACAGGTGGCCGGTTCCGACGGTATGATGATGCAAGTGCCAGCGACGCACACTTGGGGGACACGGCTTTTTCCCGAAAAAGCTGTGCCCCTCAACCGGTACGACAATCCCCCGTTTCCAGTCATCGAACGTGCAATTAAGCTCGTTCGCGAAGGCCACCAACCCGGTCGACTAAACTCTTACACTGGACCTTCCGTTGCCCTTTCAGGGCAATTGGTCCAAATATGGGGCGAGACCCAGGGCGGCGCTCGAAGACTCGCTTGCCCTGGGCTGGTTTCCGCAGCCCCATTCGGGGCAAAGAGACGGAGGGAAGGTGCAATTTACCAACGGTTGTTCACGACGCATCGAGGACGCGATGTGATCACGTTGGATGCACGCGGCAATGGTTTGCGCAATCGGTGGCGATTTGTTCTTCGCCCAGAATGGGCCGACGGAAATCAGCCCAGGGCAAGCTTGTACCCAAGCGCAGCCCTGGGTAAATCCCGCCGATGTTATTTGAGTACCCTGAAAGGGTACAGTTAACTTCATGCAAAACGTCATCTTAATTGTCTCGTCAGTGCTGAGTTAGACTTGGGAACTTGGGTCACTGTTTACTGAGCAGTCAATTAATAAGTCGTTTTGCGTGTGGCGAATGAAGTCGAATCAGCCATCGAAATTGACGGAACGCACACCGTGTTGTGTCACTTTGGTTCACGATCATGTTTTTCTTCTGAAAGAAATCGGAATTGCGTGTGTGTATATTGGTGGAAAGCTTGCATCGTCGAATTTGTGCGGAGTTTTTGAGATGCCTTTGACACCGGATACGCGACTGAGCTTGATCAGGCGGTTGCAGTCCGGGAACGATGCGGATGCCTGGACCGAGTTTTCGGAGATTTATCGGCTCGTCATCGTCAAGATGGCTTCGTCAAAAGGGTTGCAAGCCGCTGATGCGGAGGATTTGGCGCAAAAGGTTTTGCTTTCTGTCAGTAAGCACATTGCTGGTTGGAAGCCAGATCCGAAGCGAGGCCGCTTTCGAACCTGGCTGCAAACGATTGTTCGCAACGCGACGCTCAATGCACTCAGTCGCATTCCGCAGGACGCTGCACCAGGG
>JBAXBD010001148.1:0-1497 GCA_037142165.1 Schlesneria sp.
CCGTAAACACCGAACCCGCAGACCCCCATGCCTACGTTCGTGGCGGCGAAATTGAAGTCATTGGCGTGCGCTTGAACTGCTTGTCCAGACGAATTACGAATCGTCGTTCCGTCTGGCGGTGTCTGCCAGTAGAAGGCTCCGGACAACGTTGCGGTAAAGAATCCTGAGTAGAACGTGGCTGCACAGAGATTGAACCCATAGTTCGAAATCGTCAGGCCCGGTTGGTTGTTCGGGCACGCAATGATGCCCATCGCGAATGACCCAATGGTCACTTGGCCCGTCGCCGACAGGACGAACGAGCCCGAAGATATCGAAGCAGACAAAGAGAACTGTCCATAGATACCGATGCCGCCTGCACTGATTCCGGCCGCCACGTTGATGAAAATCGAGTCGACGACTCCGTTCGCAAAGGTGAAGCTGACCTGGTTGGCTGCACTCGTTTGCAAGTTGTTTGCAGCGGTAGAAAACGCGGACGTTCCGATTGAACCTGTGCTTCCGTCGAACGGAAGCGGGTTTCCGAGAATCGACATCGAACCCGCAGCTGACAATGAGAAGCTCACGCCACTCTTCGTCTGCGAATACTCCACACCTAACGTGAGATCCTGCAGACCGAATCCGTAGACATCGAATCCAGAGATTGACGCCGTCAACGACATCGTTGACGACTTTGTTGACGCGTCGGCCGAGACCGAACCCGCCATCAGGACCGTCACCCCGAGAATGGTGGCGTTTCCGGAGAACGAGCAATAAAAGGACACTGGGGTGAACGCAACAGTCAATGTTGCGCCTGAGAAGTTCAGGAAGTTTTGAATGTTGAAGGAGCCAATCGTGGCGACTCCGTAGAAATCAATGGCGGGCGGATACGTCGGGTCGATGGTGATTCGTATCGATTCGACAACCGAAACCCCAAAGAAAGAACCGATGAAGTCATACGCATAGCCCGGCTGCACGACATAGGTGCCCACAGTGCAACCATCGGGAGCCAAAATCAGTTCGGCGTACTTTGCAGTAATCAGACCGCCACCAATGTTGATTGCTGTAGATCCGTCTGGACGCCCGATTTGAACGTCTAAACACGGATTCGTCGCGGAAACATTCAACAGGGCAAAAATTGGTGTCCCATCGACGATCCCCAAGTTCGCTGCAAGCGAACCTGTAATCACAACGTTTGCCGCCAAGCCGAGTGAAGGAAGTGGTGTCCCCAGCACAATGCCGACCTGAATCGCAAAGGACTGCAGATTCACCCCCGGGAGTCCGAACGCGTCGTTCCAGAGGTAACCCTCGATTGCAGTTGCGGTGATCGAACCGGTGATCTCTTGCGTGGCGAGTTGATAGGCAAGTCCGACGACCACGTCGATAACTGCATTACCCGCAGAACCGCTAACGGTGAACGTTCCGGTTGCGGCCATCGATTGCCGGTAACCGAGAGCCGTCATCGTCAGTGAGACAGTGAACGAATTGATTGCGAACTCGAAGTCAGGCGAACCAGTTGGTAGC
>JBAXBD010001149.1:0-1495 GCA_037142165.1 Schlesneria sp.
CCAAAATGGACCAACCTCCATTGGCGGGGAACGCGATCTGTTCGACCAGTCCTTTGTTGTTTGAGTCCGAGATTTCTTGAACTCGTTGTCCCGCTTGCCAATCAAAAAGCTCGACTCGCGATGGCCCGTCCAGGTGATCGATGTTTCCGATGGTTCCAATTCCACCTGCCGCGTCACGTCGCCCATCTCGTGAAAATGCCACGCTACGGATACCCCCTATCGAGTGCCGGCGCTGTTTCGGGTCCCAGGTGTACATCACGGGTGCTTCCAGTTCGGCCAGTTGTTTACCGCTGGTCACATCCCAGATCGCCACATGACCGACTCGGTCCCCCGTCGCCAGCAGTTGACCATCCGTCGAAAAGGCGACTGCATAAAGCATCGACGGGAAATGATGGGGCGTCATCAACTTGTGATCGACCAGCGTGTGAAGCAGATCTCCTGACTCAGCATCCCAGACTTTACATAGCATATCGTCGGCCACGCTGGCGAGTCGCTTGCCATCGGGCGACGCCACGACTTTTCGAATCCATCGTTCATGTGCGATTACGTTGCGGCTGGGCAAACGCTGTTCGACATCCCACCAGATCAGGCGGCCGTCGTAGCCACACGTCACTAATTTCTGACCAACCATGGCGGCACCGGTAACGTAACTCTGGTGTCCATCGCCTTGAAACTCAATCGGATCAGGATTTTCCGCCTTGAGGTTGATTTCATAAACCTTGAAGTCAGATCCACCCACGAACAATCGTTCGGTCTGCGGCAATCGTGCGATGCACAAGCCAATCGATTTCAAACGAATTGTTCTGGCGACCTTCAATTTCGTAGGATCTGCAGACATCGCGTCTCTCGTTTTTTGAAGATTGCTGCTTGTTGTTACGCCAGAATTTCATTGACTGGTTTACAGCCAAAATCGACGATGGGGATGGGACGTGCCCCAACGTGGTATTCTTTCGTCGGATCAATTCCGACCGCTGAAAAGATGGTGGCGAACAGGTCTCCGGCTTTGACTTCACCCTCGACAACTGTTTGTCCGTCGGCGTCCGTTTTGCCGTAAACGGCCCCCCCTTTGATTCCACAACCGGATAGTGAGGCACTCCATGCATTCGCAAAGTGATCGCGTCCCAGGCTGGCGTTGATCTGTGGGGTGCGACCGAACTCGCCGAATGTCAGGACGAGTGTGTTTTCAAGCAGGCCACGTTGTCCAAGATCATCGAGCAATGCTGACATTCCCTGGTCAAGGTCGGCACAAAGCTCACGATGCGTTTCAAAATTCTGGCCGTGACTATCCCACCAGACTCGTGCAACCTTCACAAAGGGGACTCCCGCTTCGACCAGTCGGCGAGCGACCAGGCATTGTTCCTGAAACTGGGTCGGTCCATAGAAATCGCGAGCGGACTGCGGTTCCTGGTTGATATCAAACAACGATTCACTCGACATCAATCCCCGTACTCGCTCGTATGCCATCCCATGACTGGCGACGGAGGGGTTGGAATGC
>JBAXBD010001150.1:0-1491 GCA_037142165.1 Schlesneria sp.
GAGTCAGTGCAGCTCAGGGCGAAGATAGATAAAGCTTTTACCCAACCGACCGCCGTAATTACCCGCCGAGATCTTGATCAGACCCGGAGTGTCGACTGTGGCGGCGATGACCGCCTGTGTTCCGGCAGAGACTGTCGCGAGGTCCCGTCCGTTGATGATGATTTCCATAATCGAATGGATTCCCTCGGGAACCTGTGACTGTTCACCCAGCTTTTCACGCAACGTCGGGCAGAAAGGATGGTTTGTGCTGGCGAAGAGAAACGAATAGGCGCTTCCTGCTTTAGAACCGCTCGCCGCAACACCACCAGGGAAAGGGGCAATAGTACCGGGGACGCTCGCAAGCGCCGCCACACCACGCTCAGCCGCCGCCAACGAGGCGTCGACCGATTCTGCAAAAAACCACAGATTACCTCCCATCACCCCATCAGCGTATCCAAACCGCCGATCGATGACGAACTCACCCCCCATGATGGGTAAGACCCACACCTTGCGGCCGTAACGGTGATCTCGAAACTGATGGCCGTCGCCGAACAGAGCGATTTTACGACCCAATTTAAAGTAGGGGTCTGTCTCCAGCAGATTAAAACAAGCAGCCGTGGGACATGTCAGAACGTTTTGACTCAGTCGATGCAGCAGCACCTTTTCCAGAAGCTTCTCACGGTCTTTCTTGAAGCGAGGGATATGAAATTGGACGATCGCACCCGGACGACCATCAGGGGTCGCAATGGACTCGTCCCCACCCGGTCCGACGTAGCGATCGATCCCCGCTTCACATTCGCAGAAGATGCTGCTGGAAGCATGTCCCGTGGCTGCATTGCAGGCATGATCAAGCCAGACTCGATCCCGTGCAGTAATCAGAACTTCCGCATAGATACTGCGAAATCCCTCAGCGTAAGTATCTTCGACAAGAGCACGATGCGTTGTAGTCACTTGAGAAGCCCGAAAATGAGAGTGATCGTGATTTACTGTCGACCGAGACCATCGTAACTGGCCTTTTCCGTCACGACCTTGTCCATAAAGACGTCGTGATCCTGCATGGGAATTTCGTCAAACAACTGGCATTCAAACGCCAGTGCCACGAGTGGCGTATCGGGCCGGGCGTGTTCCAGCAATTTGTCATAATAACCCTTCCCGTGTCCGGTTCGACCACCGCGTCTGTCAAAGGCAACGCCTGGTACGATAATCAAATCGATTTCTTTGACGTCCACTTTTTTCGCGGCAACCGTTCGAAGCTCGTCCTTCGGCTCCAGAATTTTGTACATGCCGATAGCGAGTTCGTCGTAATTCTCGAGATGGAACAGTTCAAGCTCACCATCCACACAATACGGAACAACGACTTTTTTGCCGCTGGACAAGGCGTTGACCAGGTCGTTTCTCGTTCGGACTTCGCTTCGAACATCAATGTAAAACAAGACGGTCTTGGCCTGATGATATTCCGGCAGCGTCATGCAACGTGCCACAATTTCACGGCTAATCTCGTCTTTATTCTCT
>JBAXBD010001151.1:0-1491 GCA_037142165.1 Schlesneria sp.
TCTGCGGCTGGAAGCCGCAGCTACGGCTTGTGCTACGCCGTTTTCGACTTGCAAAAACTGACAACCTCTCCGCGTGATGAGCATTTTTCGAGAATCTGCCAAATTCCCATCCGCATGTTTTCAAAAAAGGATCCAGGCGAAGGCTTTGTTCCAACGCTAAGGCAACGATTGAAGTGTTTCCAACGCATGCTCATCACGCAAAGCGATGATGGCTACTTTCGCCGAAATCCTGAAACCAGGCTCGCTGAGGCACGTTTCACACTTGAAGAAGTCTGGTGTGTGCAATGAATCGACATGCAGAGTCTACGGACAAGTCGGACACGGACGATCGAAATTTCTCGACGATCCTGCGAACGTCGCAAATCTTGATTGTGGTGATCGCGACGCTGCTGCATACGGTGTTTCTCAGTAAAGCCAAGCCGCTGCAAAGCGCAAATGATCGGTCACGGTGGTGTACCGTCTGGTCACTTGTCGAGCGTGGTACTTTCCAGATTGACGAAATTCGTCAGCGACCTGGATGGGATACGATTGATATGGTCCATGTGCACGACCATTTCTATTCCACAAAACCTCCTTTATTGACGTCGATCGTCGCGGGAATCACCTGGTGCCTGCAACGAATCACTGGCTGGAATCTGTTCGACCACCTTCAGCAACTCACATTTCTGGTACTGGTGCTGGTCAACATTGTCCCATTTGCCGCATCGCTCCTCATCTGGATCGCGATTCTCGATCAATGTTCCAGTCAGCCGTGGACTCGCTTGTTCGGCCTTTCAATCGCCGCGTTTGGTACGTTATTGACTCCGTTTCTGATGACGCTCAACAACCATACCGTTGCGGCCGCGTCGACGACATTCGCCATTTACGCGCTGATACGAATTCTTCAGAGTGATGAAGAATCGCGTTCAAGCTGGCCGTTTGCTTTATGTGGTTTTTCCGTCGCCTGGACTGCCGCGAACGAGCTTCCTGCTTTTTTGCTGGTCGCGATTTCATTTGTGTTGGCGTACCGTAGTTCGGCTCGCAAGGCGTTGCTGGTTTTTCTGCCGGCAGCGGCGATTCCACTGATTGCATTCGTTGCGTCGAATGTTATTGCCACCGGAAGCGTGAAGCCGACATACGCGGACTACGGGACTGACAAATATCGGTTTGTGATCGATGGGGTGCCGAGCTATTGGATGAATCCGCAGGGAGTAGATCGAAACCTGGATTCACCCTTATGGTACTTTTTTCATTGTACTGTCGGACATCATGGACTGTTCTCGCTGACTCCGATCGCACTGTTCGCGTTACTCGGATGGATTAGTGCGTTTTTCATGCGATCCGATTCATCAGACAATGAGGACGTGAATCGCGAGTCAGACCGAGATCAGCTCGTCGACCAGCCGTCACGAAAGCATGCACTTCGCACATTACTTTGGCTTGGACTTCTGGTTTCAACCGTGGTGGTTGCGTTTTATTTGACTCGAACCCAAAACTATAACTACGGTGGAG
>JBAXBD010001152.1:0-1488 GCA_037142165.1 Schlesneria sp.
TGGTGATATCTTTCCCCTTTTCCCACAACTGGTTCCGAGCGGCCAGTTCGGCAATCATGATCGTATTCGTCAACCCATCTGAGACGTTCGAAATCTTTGGTGAGGCATCGTAAGCACCCGTCACGCCGTTTCCGCTGACCACAGCAAGTGCATTCTGATCGCCACAAAAAAAGAACCCAACCATGCCTGCCGAGGGAACTCCTGCGGCCGCGAGGTTCGACTTAAGAGGCGATCGAATGTCGCAGGTGACAATATAATCAGTTCTTCCCCACGTGGCGTCGATTGGCTTTGAAGGGACAATCCCGCAGTTCAACCTTCCACCCGCCGCCACGGTGTCGGAACTCCATGTCGTCGTTGGCTTGGGAATGGTCGGGACGGAAGGACAGACGAATGAAGGTAATGGCGTTGCGATCAGTGCTTGATTTTTTGAACCCGACCAGATTGGCTGCGACTCATCAAATCCCGTTGCAATGGCGGCTTGATCGATATACGGCAAAAGTGCTTGTCCCCATGATTTTCCGGAAATGACGGTCGAAGCAATCGCATCAACGTTCCAGATGGCGGCGACAGGAAATTGACCGTAAGTGCTTTCGTAATTGTGCATCGCCAGGCCAAGCTGCTTGAGATTGTTTTTGCAGTGTGCCCTTCGCGCGACTTCACGAGACTGTTGAACGGCCGGCAACAACAAGGCGATTAATACAGCAATAATGGCAATAACGACGATCAGTTCGACAAGTGTCATTCCCCGCCGTCGAGGAACTTCATCACCCGAGATGAATGAGGGCATTATTGACATCCCTCCCCAACCACAAAAAACTGGAAATATCGGATATCGAAAGGAAACACCAAGGTCTGACGCAAGCGCCCGACAACTCGACCGCCGGATTGTAGAAATACGAACTGAAGACGACCAAGTTGACCATAGGAGCTGCTTTTTGGAAACACAGACCGATATTTCCAGAATGCGACCTTAGCCCTATTTGATCATATCAATCGACGCCGATCAAATGGATGCTTCCGATTTTTGTTGATTGTCGGGATGATGAAACTCGTGATTGAACCAGTTATCCGCGAGTTTTTGTTCGCTGACGAGTTGAATCAGCGTATGGCTGGTTCGGCGATGATCGGGTGTTTCAGGCCAGATTCGCATTTCAGCGATTTGACCGGAGCTTGCAGAGAACGAGATTTCGATACGACGTGGACCCTGTTTTGTATCGGGTTTCTTAACGGCCACGAACACCTTAGTGGACTTCGTGGGATTCCGCAGTTCGAGGTTGTAATCATTCACCAGCATCTTTTCCTGGCCATCAAAAAAGCTGAGGACCGGTGCCAGATACAAACCGGCTGGCAGGCCTTCCGTAAAGTTCAATGGTCCACCAACATCGGCGGGTTCGCCGGGCTTGATGGCCCAGCTTTGCTGACCATTACTCCCGATAATGAACCGGCGACCGTCGAGAGCTTTGCGGGAATAGACGAACTGACGGCCAT
>JBAXBD010001153.1:0-1487 GCA_037142165.1 Schlesneria sp.
GTGCGCAACGGGCTTCGAGCAGCAAGTCGTCGGCGAAAAAGGATCGTGATCAGAAATCGCCAACTGCCACCCCTCGTACGATCCAAACACTGGCCGAAAAGATGTCATCGACGAGCGTTTTACCTGCCGCGACGGAGACAAACGTCGTGCAAGGGGTTGACGCTTCTGAAGGAAGACTTCCGAACGACAACGTATTAGCTGCTCCACCCGGTTGGCTGACACCCGAAGCAAACTCCAGCTCGCCTAAAACTCGTGGAAAGCATCGCACGGTCATCGCCAATACAACGATGCCGGTCACTCCGGCGGTCGAGCCGGTTTCTCCCGCTGTCGAAAATGTCCCATCGCCAGCTCTTGATCCGCAAATTGCATCCTTGCAGTTCATGTTGTCACAGTTAGTTTCGCAGTCGCGCCTGAGTGGAATGGCAGACATTCCTGCCGAATACCTTGAGCAATATCTGACGTTGACGGCGGCAGGTATCGAGGAGGGGATCGCGTGCGATTTGATTTCCAGAATTCGCCGCCACAAGTTGCCGGAAACCAGCAACGTCCAGGCAGCCGTCCAAGACATGTTAACAGCGATGGTCGAGCAAGAGATCAAGTGTGTCTCGCCAATCAGCCCGGTGCCCGGACGCCGTGAGATTGTCACGTTCGTCGGCCCGACGGGTGTTGGTAAAACGACGACGCTCGCCAAATTGGCCGGACATTTTGCTCTTCGCGAAGGGCGTCGAATTGGAATCATCACCATTGATAACTATCGAGTTGGTGCTATCGAGCAGGTCCGCAACTATGCAGAGATCCTCGAAGTGCCGTTGCGAACTGCCTCGAATGCGAATGAACTGCGGAAGGCAATCGATGATCTCGCTGATGTCGATATGATTTTGATCGACACCGCAGGAAGAAGCCCTTCGGATGATTCAAAGCTCAACGAGCTTCGTGAGATTCTTCAAGTCGTTGCGTCTGATCACATCCTGCTGGTCCTCAGTATGGCTGGCGGAGCGAGCATGCTTCCCCAAATTGCTGGATCGTTCGGGGATGTCTTACCAACTTCACTCGTCCTGACGAAACTTGACGAATTAGTCGCGTGTGGCAGCCTGTTGTCGGTTGCCCGTCATATTCCGATTCCCATCAGTTACGTCGGTACCGGTCAGGACGTCCCCGCCCAGTTTGAGCCTGCCAACTCCGCCCGCCTGGCTCGACTTAGCCTTGGTTTGGAAAAGATCTGAGGAATTCTCCTCAACGACCATTACCAGGCATCAGTTTTTACACACGCACACACTCACAATTTCAAAGTCCACAATGTCAACATCCCTGTCAACACAGCCGCATCAAAACCTTCGAGCCGATCAGGCTCAGGAATTGCGTGCGCTTGTTGCGAAGCAAAAAGATTCGGCAACGTCCGGTCCTTCTGACGTTCGTCAGTGTCATTCGATCGCAATCGCAGGCGGAAAGGGTGGCGTTGGACGTTCGGTGATTGCCTTGAATCTCGC
>JBAXBD010001154.1:0-1480 GCA_037142165.1 Schlesneria sp.
GATTATAACCGGTGCCTGTTTCGACAACCGAAAGATCGAGTAGAATTTGGCAGGAGACCCTATGCCAAAACTCTACGAAGTCGAATTGAAATTTCGCATCGACAACCCTCATCCGGTCGACGTTGAGCTTCAACAAATTGGAGCTGTTGAAGTGGACGTCGTTTCTCACGTCGATCGCTATTTCAATCACCCGTCACGAGATTTTCGTTCGACAGATGAAGCATTCCGGATTCGATCAATCGGTGAAGAGAATTACGTGACCTATAAAGGAGCGGTTCAGGGAACCGTGGCGAAGACGCGGCACGAGATCGAAGTCGAATTTGTAGACGGAGCGGAGGCAGCCCAAAAGCTGTTTGAAATGGTTCATCTGCTTGGTTTTCGGTTCGTGCGTGAGGTTCGCAAAACGCGTCGATCCTACACCCTTTCGAAGAATCGGTTTGACTTTGTGCTCGCCCTTGATGACGTGCCTGGGCTGGGACGGTTTCTCGAAATTGAAGTGCTCGCCGAAAATGACCAACGCGAGGCGGCTGAAGCGGCAGTCTGGGATCTGGCTCATTCCCTGAATCTGACCGCTGCCGAATCGAGATCTTATCTGGACCTGATGCTGGAATCAGACGGTTCACTGAAGTAGTTTGAAAAACGTGTCACTTTTGTCGCATTGGCGATTTAAACGTTCCAACGAACCAGATCTCCTCCATGATAGTCGAAATCCGAAAACAACTCGAACAAAACCTCAGCTCCATTCGCGAGCGAATCGCGCGAGCGTGTCAGGTCTCGGGCCGTTCTGTGAGCGAAGTGACGCTGATCGCCGTGACGAAATACGCCGAAATCGAATGGGTTCGCGAGTTGATCGACCTCGACGGCGTCTGGGATCTTGGCGAAGCACGGCCACAGCAACTGGTCTCGCGAGCGCGGGAACTCCCATTGGAGATTTGCTGGCATTTGATCGGACATCTGCAGCGAAACAAAGCCGAAGATATTCTGCCCTTTGCCGAAATGATTCATTCCGTTGATTCGGTGCGATTGTTCGAACACCTCGCAAAGCTTGGCCAGAAACTTGCAAATCCACCAAAAATCCTGCTGGAAGTGAACGTTTCTGGCGAACAAAGTAAAGACGGATTTGACCCCGCGGAGTTGTTAATCGCGTGGCCCAAATTGAAAACATGTGATTCTCTGGAGATCGCAGGCCTGATGACCATGGCACCCTTGGGTGACAGCGCCGAGTTCGCACGGCCTGTGTTTTGCCGACTTCGCGAGCTTCGTGATCGACTGCGAGCTGAATCGGATGGCCGTTGGCAATTGCCAGAACTTTCCATGGGAATGAGCGGCGACTTCGAAGTTGGAATCGAGGAAGGGGCCACGCTGATCCGCCTCGGAAGCTGTTTGTTCGAGGGATTGTCGAACAAGAGTTTGTGACCACGAATCGCCCAGCGCGGTCTTCGCCCGCAACCCAATCTTAAAGGCAAAGAGAAGAGAAATC
>JBAXBD010001155.1:0-1477 GCA_037142165.1 Schlesneria sp.
AGTTGGCCAACTTCATCTGTTCTCGCCTTATCTCCCGCGCGGCAAGGTTCTATCCAGAACCGTCTTTTCTTCCCTTCGTTTCCTTCTGTTCAAAATCTTTTCTGATGTTCGGCCGAAATCATACCCCACGAATTTGGTGTCAAAGTTTGATCGAGTTTGATCAACTTCGACCATTCCCCTGAATTCATAGTGTTTTCGCGATTGTTTTCCCGTTTTTCGGGGTGTTCGAGTTCGACGCAGTTCGACCGAGTTCGAATCCCATCATTCCCCCAGGCGAGCCGGGCCGAAACGGCCAGAAAGTAGATGAGACGGAAGTGGCAAGTAGACCAGTCTAAGAAACGAAATCGATTTCGTTTGCGATTTCCTGACTTTTCTACTTTCAACTCTCTCGGCGCTTCGCCGCTCGACTTTCTAGCCACTTCGGCTGGGCTTCGGGTTAAACGACGACGAAACGCCTGCTGACATAAAAATACAACATGCGACATAAATATACAAGACAGTTTGTGCGCGTCAATAGAAAAAGCGACGTAAGTTCTTAACATTTGGAAGGCGTTCATGAAATCAAAAACGCGAGCCGATTTTTCAGCCGCATCGCCAGAGGTGGCCGGGGAGACATTTCGTTTTCTTCCCGCAGGCGAATCGCTGATGTCGCCAAGTGGATAACGAGTTTCCTGAATTGGCGCTATTCGTCCTGTTTTCTTTAAACCTTACGATCGAGCCGCCTCAGATCGTCGCTGTTTGATCTGTTGGACTAAATCATTGACTGTGGGATCACCAAGGTCCCGTTCTGCGGTATCGTTGCCGGAGCCCATTGAGAATTGGTGAAGGAATCTCGCGGTGTTGGCGGGACCAAGTTGCTGGCAGAGGAGAGAAATTGCCTTCGAAGTAATTTCAGCAACAGTTGGGATTGTGGTCGTCATGAGGGGACCTCGTTGGCAAGTTCGAGTGGTGATAAAACTTTCACAGACAGGTCTGGTTGCTGACGCGCCTTCTTAAGTAGCGGTCCCTTGCTCGACCATCGCAATGATCCCTTCCACCTCAAGCGCAACTCAAACGTGGCTGCGCCCTCAGTTGCCTGTTGATTATAGCGGAATCCAGATTACCTGATTCCGTAGATCATCGTACGTGGCTGCTTCGGCGACAATTGCCAGGTCTGCAACGAGCTCTCCGATCGAAGATTTTGCCAAATGACAAAAGATAATTCCTGGAAATTCTCTGGTGGTCGACTGTCGCTCGGCTGCCAACTCCAGAAAATCCTGGTCGTGGGTGACGACGACGCGAGCAAGTGTTTCGGCTCGTTCCAGAACCTGATCGTCAGAGTGTCGATCGTACCCATCTTCCTGTGTGGTCAGGACATCGAAACCTCGATCACGCAGCGCGGTCGCCACCGCAAGCTGCATGTTGTGGTCAAAATAGAACGGAACGCTCATCTCGTGTCCCGGGCTGCCCTCAGCCGATCTTGAAGCGTTGGATTTAC